>JBEBJW010001041.1:0-3253 GCA_040079715.1 Myxococcota bacterium
CCCGAACGGTCGTCGGACCTCCGGAGCGGCGTCCGGGACCGACCGGAGCGACCGATCGACCCGCGGAGACCGCGTGGACCACGATCCCGTCGTCGACGGCGAGCCCGGGGAGCGGGAGGTCAGCCCACCTTGTACGGCGGCGGCGACTTCGCCGGCGCGGCGGGCGGGATCCCGGCGGCCGCGGGCGGTCCTCCGGACGGCGGGCTCGCCTCCTCCGCGAGCGCCCGGAACCGGTCGTAGGTCCTGGTGAGCAGGGCGTCGACCACCGTGGCGTGCAGCGCCGGCCGGGCGACGATCACCGTCAGGTCGAGCTCGATCCCGACAGCGCCGAGCGCCTTGACCCGGAGCGCCGGCGGCGGGGTCGCGAGCACCCCGTCGACCTCGCGGGCGAGGTCGGTCACGGTGTCCCGCACGACGTCGAGGTCCGAGCCGTACGCCACCATCAGCGGGACCGACACCGAGAACCCGCGGGGGGCGCCGCGGGACTGGTTGTGGATCCGGGCGTTCGCCATCATCTTGTTCGGGACGATGATCTCGACCCCGTCGCTCGCCCGCAGCCGGGTGGCGCGGATCCCGATGTCGACGACCTCGCCCCGCTCGCCCGTCTCGAGCACCAGGACCTCGCCGAGCTGGTACGGCGCGTCCGCGAGGATGAACAGGCCGGCGATGAAGTTGGCGAGCGTGTCCTGGCTCGCGAGACCGACCACCACCCCGACGATCCCGGCCGACGCGAGCCACCCGGTCACGTCGACGTCCCACGCGACGAGCACCAGGTACAGCATCCCGCCGTAGATCAGGATCCGGGCGGCGATGTCGAACACCGGCAGCGACCGCGGGGTCACCACGGTGTGGTACTTCTCGCGGTGCTTCGCCAGCCACCCGAGCCCGTCGGCGGCGATCCCGCCGAGCCCGCGGGCCCAGCTCACCACGACCAGGGTGGTCAGCCCGGCGGACACGGCCCACGCGACGGTCCCCGGCGGCAGGACCCGGACCGACGCCCACCCGACCCCGACCGCGAGGATCGTCAGCGCCGCCGGGATCCGGACCCCGCGGACCACGAAGTCGTCGAACTCGAGGCTCGACCGGGCGGTCAGCGTGGCGAGCAGGCGGCCGAACGCGGCGTACACCGCGACCGAGCCGACCAGGGCGGCGAGCAGCCCCGCGACGAGCTGGACGTTCGGATCGGTGGCCCAGCGGGGCAGGGTGTCGAGCATCGCCCCCGGTAACCCGGAGGTCCGGGTGAGGACCTCTCGGGAGCCCACGCCGCGCACGCCGCCCGAGTCGCCGATCATTCGAGCTACCCGCCTACCCGCGGCATCGTTCGACCGCTGGTCGCGGGCCTCACCCCGGATCCGCGGACCGCGCCCCGGTGAGGATGTACACGGAACCGGCTTCCCATCCGGCGGTGTCGTCCCACGGGGCAGACACGGCCAGATCGTCGATCCCGTCGCCGTCGTAGTCACCGACCGCGAGCGCGAAGCCGAAGAAGTCCCAGTCGACCTCGCCCTGGAGGACGACGTCGGCGTCGGCGGCGGACAGGGTGCCTCCGGTGAACGGACCATCGAACACGTACACTTTGCCGGGCGGACTATACGCGTTGAGATCCGAGCCGTTGGCACCCACGGCGAGATCCGCGCAGCCGTCCCCGTTGAAGTCACCGACCGCGGCGTCGGCGCCGAACCCCTCCGCGGGGTCGAGCCCCTCGACCACGAGCCAGCTCGCGTCCGGGAAGGCGACGTCGCCCACGACGGGATCGCGCACCGCGAACGCCCAGCCCAGGGCTCCGTCCGGGTTGAGCCCCCACGCGGGCTGCCCCGCGCTCCCCGCGACGAGCTCGGCCCAGCCGTCACCGTCGAGGTCTCCGGTGGTGAGACGGGCCGCGACGAACTCGGTCCACAGCCGAGCGGCGCCGAGATCGTCGAGGGTGCACCGCCCCAGCGATGATGCCCACGGGCGGGGGCTGCCCAGCGATCTCGTCGGGCCACCACGCCGACAGCGGTGCCTCACGGGAGCGGGTTCCACCCTCCGAGGCGCAGCCCGTACGGCACCGCGTACAGCAGGATCGTCCACCCGAACGCCCACCCGACCGACAGCGGCAGCGGGACCGGGAACGCGTCGCCGTCCCGCCGGATCAGCCGGATCGCGCCCAGCACCCCCGCGACCTGGCTCCACAGGAACAGCCCGAGCCCGCCCGGGCTGTACCAGAACGCCTCGACCAGGTGCCCGCGGGCCGCCCACACGAAGCTCCGGGTCATCCCGCATTGCGGGCACGGCTGGCCGGTGAACGCGAGGAACGCGCAGGTGTCGCCGAACTGCGCGCCGGTCGGTAGGTACACCCACCGGGCGTCCGGCCCCGGGTGGAGCGCCCACGACGCCGCGAGGACCGCGATCGCCACCCCGACCAGGATCCCGTTGTACACCCGCCACGGGATCTGGGCCCGGAGCAGCGCGCCCGCCCGCTCGAACTTCACCGGACCGCTCACGACGCCACCGCCGGCGTGAGCAGCTCCGGCAGGGCCGCCACCGCAGCCCCCCACCACGGCAGCCGGACCGCCACCGACCGCAGATCGTCCGGCAGCGGGCAGGTCACCTCGACCGACGCGCCGTCCGGGGCGGTGAACCGCAGCCCGAGGTTGTGGAGCGCGAGGCGGGCGAGGCCGTACTCCGCGCGCCACCACTGGTTGATCCGGGTGTCGCCGTGGCTCGAGTCGCCGAGCACCGGGTGCGACAGGTCGCGCAGGTGCCGGCGGATCTGGTGGAACCGCCCAGTGAGCGGGGTCGCGAGGACGAGCGAGCACCGGGGCTCGTCGCAGCCGGCGATCGGCGAGAACACCGTGACCGCGTCCTTGTCGCCGTGGTCCGACCCGAGGGGCTGATCGTACCGAATCGGCTCGAGCGGGGCGACGTGGCCGCGGACCACCGCGAGGTACCGCTTCTCGCCGACGGTCAACGCCGCCTGGAGCGCCGCCGTCGCGTCCGGGCGGAGCGACAGCAGCAGGCAGCCGGAGGTCGCGCGATCCAGGCGGTGGACCGGCGCCACGTCCGGCCCGAACACCCGGCGGGCCGCCCCGACCAGCGTGTGCCGGTCGCGCACGAGCTCGCTGCGGTGGACCGCGAGCCCCGACGGCTTCGCGACGACCGCCCAGCTCTCACCTGCCGCGAGGACGTCCATCCCGAACCGGTAACCAGTGCCCCGGTGACGTACGACCCCGGGTCTGGTATGACCTCGGCCATGGCGGGTGGGCTCCGGGGG
>JBEBJW010001042.1:0-3250 GCA_040079715.1 Myxococcota bacterium
GTCCTCGACCGTGCGGCGGAGCGTGTGGACGAAGTTCGCGGTCAGCAGGGCCCAGACGTCCGCGGTCTCCTCCGGGTGGTTGCTGAAGTGGACCACGGTGGCGACGGTGCTGTCCGCGCCGACGAATCGGGCGGTGGACACGATCGGGTCGACGATCGCCGGGTCGCGGGTGTCGACGATCAGGTTGCCGACGCCGTCCGGGTGGTAGTCGTCGGCCGAGACCGAGCCGAGCTCGACCGTGACCGGCTCGAGGGCGGCGACCGCGTCGGTCAGGGCGGCGACGACCTCGTCGCGGACCTCGGCGGCGTACGCGGGGTCGTACCCGGTGGCGGCGAGCGACGGCCCGTAGATCCCGAGCGTGTCCGGTGCGGCGTGGGTGTGGGAGCTGTGGACCAGCAGGTGGTCGATCCCGAGGCCGGCGGCGTCGGCGGCGTCGCGGATCGCGTGGGTGTCGTCGATCATCACCCCGAACGCGTCGAGCGCGACGATCGCGATCCGGGTCTGGCCCTGATCGAGCACCACCGCGGTCGCCCACAGGCCGTCGCCCTCGCCGCGGAACCCGAGCGAGGCGTCGCGGACGCCGTTCACCGGGCGGGAGCTCTGGAACCCGGCGATCCACACCGCGTGGAACACGCCGTCGCCCTCGCCGTCGTCCGGGGCGGCGTAGCCCGGGTCGCCGGGGCACAGGCGGTCGCAGCCGCAGTCGTGGAACGTCTCGGCGACGGGGTCGTAGGTCGCGTTGCCGTCGAGGTCGTCCCACGACTCCCAGCACGACGGCACGATCGACCGGACGGCCGCGCCGGCGGACAGCGGACCCGCGTTGTCGGCGCAGCCCGCGTCCCCCGGGCAGACCAGCGCGGGGCGGTCGGGGTCCGACGCGGCCGACGCTGGCTCGGGATCGTCCCCGCCGCACCCGACCACCGCGAACGTCGCGAGCCACCGCATCGGTCCCCCCTGTCCGGCCCGGTATATCCCAGGTCGGCGCACTCTTGGGGACCCGCGGCAGCGGCCTGCCGAGGGCGCGCCATGACCGAGCCCCGACAGCAGGTTAGGTCCAGTTCATGCCGTACTCCGAATCCGTCGGCCGATTCCCGGTGCTGCTTTACCCCGGCGAAGACGGCCAGATCGTCGCAGAGTGCCCGGTGATCCCCGGTTGTCTGTCTCAGGGCCACACGCGGGAACAGGCGGTCGCGAACATCCGCGAGGCGATCGCGCTGTGCCTCGACAACCAGGCTGCTGAGGGGTGGGAGCTCCCACCTTCGTACGAGCTGGTCGATCTCGAACTCGCTGTGGGATAGCGACGCGGTGCCGCCTCTTCCGGTCGTGTCAGGGGCGGAGTGTGTTCAGGCGTTGTCACGCATCGGGTACGTGGTTGCGCGTCAGAAGGGAAGCCACGTGCGGCTGACCTGTGCCGGGCGGACCCCGGTGACCGTCCCCCTCCATCCCGAGCTCGATCGCGGGACGCTGAGGTCGATCCTCCGCACCGCCGAGCTGTCGGTCGAGGAGTTCCTGGACCTGCTCGACCGCTGACGGCTATGGGCTCGGCTTGGCGGGCACGCCGACCGGGACCGCGAGGTACGGCGGGTGCCCGACCGTCCGGTCGACGACGTACACCGTCTGCGCGTCCCACCCGCCGACCCCCGAGCCCCACTGGAGGTTGGTGGTGGTCCCGGTCCCGTCGACCAGCAGCTCCGGCTCGACCGGCCCGCCGGCCGCGATCGCCGCGGCGGAGAACCGGAGCAGGCGGCCGGAGAACAGCCCGTACACGTTGCCGCACGCGTCGACCCCGAGGCCGAACAGCTCGCCGACGAGGTTCGTTCGCCAGAGCTGCTCCGTCAGCCCGTTCGGAACGCCGTCGGCGTCGACCGGGACCCGCCACAGGCTGTTCCGCGACCCGAGGTACAGCGTGGTGTAGTCGGCGGAGAACGACAGGCCGTTGATCGGCCCGATCTCGTTGCCGGGCGCGTCGGGTCCGTACACGGTCTCGAGCGCGCCGGTGTCCGGGTCGACCCGCTTCACCCGGTCGAAGTCGCCGATGAACACGTGGCCGTCGAGGTGGATGTCGATCCCGGTCGCGTAGCCGAGGCCGGCGACCAGGATCGTCGCCGTGCCGTCGGCGAGCGACACCCGCGACAGCACGCCGCCGTTGATGTTCGCGTACACGAGGTCGCCCGACGGCAGCATCCGCATGCTCGACGGATCGGTCCCGGTCGGCGTGATCAGCGTCGCCTCGCTCGGTGGGAACGGCTGGGACACGATCCACGCTCCGTCCGAGCTGATCAGGTTCCCGCCGTCGAACGCGAAGTCCTCGGACGCGAACAGGCCCTCGAGCGGGGTCGCGGGCAGCGGGCCGGCCGGGAGCGCCGCGCAGTCCCAGGTCGCTGCGGTGTCGGTGTCCGAATCGGTGTCGGCGTCGGTGTCCGAATCGGTGTCGGTGTCCGCGTCGGTGTCGGTGTCGGTGTCCGAATCGGTGTCGGCATCGGCGTCGACGGTCGGAGCGTCCCCGGCGTCGTCGCCGCCACAACCGAGCCCGAGGAGGAGCATCCAGCGCATGGGTTCACGGTACCCCGAGCCCGCCGCCACCGTCGACGCTGAATCCGCCGTCACAGCCCGAGGCCGAACCCGCCGTCGACCGGGATCGTCGCCCCGGTCACGAACCCCGCCTCGTCGGACACCAGGAACGCCACCACCGCCGCGACCTCCGCCGGGGTCGCCGCCCGCCCGACTGCGGTCCGCGCGAGGATCCTCGCCCGGACCTCCGGCCGGACCGCCGCCGCCGTCCGCGCCGACTCCACGAACCCGAGCCGGACGACGTTCGCGGTGATCCCGTGCGGTCCGCCCTCGACCGCGACCGTCCGGCACAGCCCGTCGAGCGCCGCCTTCGCCGTCGCGTACGCCACCTGGCCGTGCCCGCCGAGCGCCGCCACCGCCGACGACAGCAGCACGATCCGCCCGTACTTGCGGGCCCGCATCCCGACCAGCGCCACCCGCAGCAGCTTCAGCGCGCCCTCGGGGCCGGTCGCCAGGGCCTCGCGGAGCGCCTCGTCCGTCGTGTGCTCGACCTTCGCGAACGGCGGGTGGGCGGTCGCCGCGTGGATCACCGCGTCCACCGGCTGCTCGGACACCGCGAACAGCACGCCGGGATCTCCGAGGTCCCCCGGGATCGCGAGGGCCGACCCGCCGGCGTCGCGGATCGCGGTCGTCGCGTCGTGCAGCGGCTCCGGCCGCCGGCCGATCAGCACCACCCGCC
>JBEBJW010001043.1:0-3246 GCA_040079715.1 Myxococcota bacterium
CTCGAACTGGCCATCCTGACCCCCGCGCTCCTGGTGCTGCTCGGGCTTGCCGTGGTCGCCGGCCGGTTCGAGGTCGCGGCCGGAGCCGTCGAGAGTGCCTCCTCAGCTGCGGCTCGCGCGGCATCCCTGGCCCGATCGCCTACAGCCGCCAAGCAGCGTGCTCGAACCGCGGCGACCGCGGCGCTGGCCGGGCTCCCCGGGGTCACCGTGTCCTCGCCGTCGGCGGTCGTGCCGGGACCGGCGGCCGAGGCCCGGCGTCGGGCCGCCCTCCCCCCGGCGGACGTGCTGCGCGAGCGTCTGTCCGGCGCGGCGGTCCGGGCTGGGTTCGTTCCGGACGGGCTGGTCGGCGCGGTCGACCGGTACCTCGTCCCTGCGCCGGTCACCGCCGCGACGTGGGCGGACACGCCGATGGCCGAGGTCGTCGACGCCGCGGTCGACCTGGACGGGGTGACCCTCGAGGTGGTGCTCGCCGATCCGTCGATCGCGCCGGAGCTCGAGGCCCGGCTGCCGCCCGGCGCGGCGCTGGTGGTGCCGACGGCGCTGGCGGCGGCCGGGGTGACCGAGATCCGCGACGAGCTGGCGCGGCTCGGCGGGATGGCCGGGCTGGCGGTGCTCGGGCTGCTGATCGTCCGGTACCGCGATCCGATGCGGGTCGCAGCGGCGGCGACCCCGGTGATCGCCGCGCTCGGGTGGACCCTCGGGTCGCTCGCGGCCCTCGGCTGGCCGCTCGACGCGGTCGGGACCAGCGTGATCGTGCTGATCCTCGGGCTGTCGGTCGACTACGGGATCTTCCTGGTCGACGGCGAGTCGCACGCCACCGGGGTCGTGCTGTGCGCCGCCACCTCGATCGCCGGGTTCGGGACCCTGATCGCGTCCCGGAGCCCCGGGCTCGCGTCCGCCGGGCTGGTGGTCGCGGTCGGCCTCGGTGCTGCCGGGCTCGCGGCCCTGGCGATCACCCCGCGCCTCGTCGATCGCACGCTCCTCGGGCCGCGCGGTCGGTGGTGGGCCCACCGGGCGGCGGTCGCGGCGGTGGTCGCGGTCAACCTGCAGCTGCTGCTGGTGATCCGGTTCGTTGCGCGCCCGCCCGCCGTCCCGCCGATGCCCACCCTCGCGCCGGTCACCGGCGACGACCGCCAGCTCGGCCAGGACCGGCTGATCCGCCGCCACGGCGTGTGGACGATGTCGGTGTCGGGCACTCCGGCCGAGCTCGGCCAGCACCACGGGTTCCTCGCCGCGGATCTCCGCGCCAGGCTCGAGGGCGAGACGTTCGACGCGTTCGGTCGGGCGGTGCCGAGCCTGCTCGGTCGGGCCGCGATCCTCGAGGGGGTGTTCGCGATCGGCGCCGGGCTCGACGGGCAGATCGACGACCGCTGGCGGACCGAGATCGCCGGGATGGTGTCGAGCGCGCCGGATCCGCGCGGGTGGGCGCTGCCCGGCTACACCCGCAAGCTGTACTTCCACGCGCTGCACGACATCGGCCAGGCGCTGGTCGATTCGCCGCTCGTGGCGTGCACCGGGTTCGTCGCGACCGGGGCGGCGACGATCGACGGCCACACGCTGCTCGCGCGGAACTTCGACTTCGAGGGCGGGCGGACGTTCGACGAAGACAAGGTGGTGATCGTCCGCCGGCCCGCCCAGGGCCTCGCCACCGTGTCGGTCGCGTTCCCGGGGATGGTCGGGGTGGTGTCCGGGATCAACGAGGCCCACCTCGCGGTCGCGCTCCAGGCGGCCGGCTCGGACGTCCCGATCCACCTCGCCGAGCCGATGACCCTGGTGCTGCGCGAGGTCCTGGAGGACGCCCGGACCCTCGACGAGGCCGAGGCGATCCTCGACGCCCGGCGCGGGTTCGCGACCGAGCTCGTGCTCGCGGTGGACGGGCTGCGCGGCGAGGCGGTGGTGTTCGAGGTCACCCCCGAGCGGGTGGTGCGCCTGCCGGCCGGCGAGCTCCTCGGGGTCAGCAACCACCTCCGGTCGCCGGTGTTCGCCGACGACGTCGAGAACGCGCGGCGCCAGCGCGATCAGACCACCGGGGTCCGGCTGGAGCGGATCGACGAGCTGCTCGCCGCCCGGCGGGGGACCCTCGATCCGAGCGCCGCGGTCGAGATCCTCCGCGATCGGTCCGGACCGGGCGGCGCCGCCCTCCCGCGCGGGCACCGGTGGGCGCTCGACGCGGACATCGCGAGCCACGCCGTCGCGATCGACGCGACCGCCGGGATCCTGCTGGTCAGCGTGTCGCCGAACCTGTCCGGCGGGTTCGTCGCGTACACCCTCGACGACCTGCTCGCCGGCGACCTCGAGCCGACGCTGGTTGTCGAGCCGTCGGACCCGGGGGAGGCCCTCCGGACCCACCGGGCGCGCGAGCTGGTCCGCGACGCGAGCCACCAGCGCGGTGCGGACGCGGTGACGCTGCTGCGGCAGGCCGCGCGGCTCCGCCCGGACCACCCGGAGGTGCTGCTCGCGCTCGCAGAGGCGGTCGACGACCCGGGAGAGCGGGCGGCGCTGATCGAGCGGCTCGCGGGGGCCCCGCTGGAGAACGCCGCCGACCGCGCGCGGCTCGACGCGTTGCGCGGAGCCCCGTCGCCGTCGAGGTGAACGCGCCAGGTTTTGTTGCCACGTCGGAGGTGGGCCGGGTATCGCAGGGACAGGGGGGAACGATGGGCAGTCTGCTGTGGCTCGCGGTGGCCGGCGCCGCGTTCGCGAAGAAGCCGGTCGAGCTCGGGTCGGCGACGGTCGTGGGGCCAGCCGGGTTGTGCCCGGGGGAGCACGGTCAGCTCGAGCTGTCGGTCACCGACGAGGCCGGCAAGGCGCGCCGGGTCAAGCTCGGCAAGAACGACGCGTTCGAGGTGGCGTGGGAGCTCGGGGAGGTGGGCGAGCGCGGCGAGCTCGTGATGCCGACCGATCCGCGCGTCGGGTGGGGCAAGGTCGGCGTGGTCACCGTCACCTCCGCCGACGCCCCGGGCGCGAAGGTCGAGGGCGCGGTGCCGCTCCGGTTCGACTGCCCGCTCCGGATCGACCTGTCCGGCGACGCCGGGAACAACGGCGCCCGCGGGGCGAAGGGCGCGAGCTCACCGACCAACGGCACCGACGGCACCGACGGGATGAACGGGGAGGACGGCCACGACGCGCCGGATGTCCGCGTGCGGTTGGTGCTCGTGTCCGAGCCGCGGACCGGGGCGCCGGTGCTGCAGGCCGAGATCACCGCTGCTGGGCGTGACGGGGCGTGGTTCGCCGCGGTGTCGCCGACGG
>JBEBJW010001044.1:0-3244 GCA_040079715.1 Myxococcota bacterium
CCTCGGCCCGGAGGAACCCGGCGCGGAGGCCGCACGCGGCGTCGAGCGGGACGTCGGCGAGGGCCCGGCCGGCGGCGTCGGGCTGGCCGTCGCGGAGGAGGGCGGCGCCGAGCAGGCACCGGACCCGGGACCGGGCGTCCGGATCGGCGAGGTCCGCCACGTCGCGCAGGAGCCGGATCGCGCGGGCGGGGTCTCCGGCGGCGAGGGCCTCCTGGGCGCGATCGATCGCCACCGTCTCCGGCGGCGGGGCGGCGACGAGCGGCGCGGAGCCGACGGCGAGGGTCAGGGCGAGCGCGACGGCGACGCGCGACAGGACGGCGGGGGACCGTCGGGGCATCGGGGGTTCCTCCTGGCCCGAGGTGTGTCACCTGGGGCGGCGCGCGGTTCCGCGGGTGTAACGGATTGACCGCGATCTGACGGGCGCGCGGACCGGAGCCGCGGCGCGTCCGGATCGATACCCGGCGCCAGAGCCAAAATCTGACCGCCCTCGGAACCACCGGTCGGCAACCGGCTGCAACGAGGTGTCGGATCGGCGTCAGCTCCCGGCGGGCATCGTCGGCGTCACTCGGGAGGAACGACATGCTCGGATTCTCGGTCGGCGCGCTGTGCGCCCTGTTCGCGACGCCCGCCTCGGCGGTGGACCCTGCGGGGCCCGGCCCGTCGTACCTGCTGGGGGCGCCGGTCGACGACGATCCCGCCCACGCCTGGTCGGTCGGGATCTGCCAGTCCGACCACGGCTGCGCGGCGGACACGACGTACTGCTCGGGCACGCTCGTCGCCCCGAACCTGGTCCTGACCGCGCGCCACTGCGTGGACAACGGGATGTACGTCTCGAACGAGTTCTGCGAGAACGCGTTCATGGGCGTCGTCGTGCCCGAGGACCTGTTCGTCACCGTCGACCCGGACCCGTTCGGGCCGGACGCGACCCCGACCTGGGTCGGGGTGTCCCGCGTGCTGCTCGAGGAAGACACGGGGCTGTGCACCGGGGACATCGCGCTGATGGTGCTCGACACCCCGGTACTGGCCGACGTCGCGACCCCTGCGTGGGTCGACGTCGAGACGAACCTCGCGGCCGACCCACCCGAGGCGGTGGCGATCGTCGGGCGGGGGTGGCTCGACGGGACCATCGTCGAGTCGGCCCCGGGGGTGTTCCTCCCCGAGAAGATCGACGACGGCGGGCAGCAGCGGAGGATCCTCGAGGACATCCCGGTGACGTGCGTGACGGACGACGAGGCGGGTTGCGTGGTCCCCGACTGGTCGGAGCCGTCCGGGACGTTCGCGTTCGTGTCGAATTCGCTGGTGGTGGGCAGCTCGGCCCTCCCGGGCGACTCTGGTTCCGGGATCCTCGACCAGGAGAGCTTCGACGACGGCGTCGCGCGGGTGATCGCGGTGGCGACGATCGCGTTCTGGTCGACCCCGGATCCAGCGCCCTCGGGGGCGGCCGGCCAGCGGACCAGCCGGCACCGGTCGTTCCTGGTCGCGGGGGCGCTCGACGCGGCGGCGGAGGCCGGGATCGAGCCGCCCGGGTGGGCGGTCGACGGGGCGCTCCCGCCTCCGCCGGCCGCGGACACCGCGGACACCGGAGCCGCCGCCGAGCCTTCCACCGGCGCGACCGGTGATCCGGATCCCGCGGCGTCGGGTGCCAGCGCCGGGTGCGGGTGCGCGACGGAGGGACCCCGGCCGGTGACCGCGGTGAGCCTCTGGTTGGCAGCGGCGGCCGCGATCCGGCGGCGTCGCGCTCAGGAGCCCCGAACCGTCGGGTGAGCGGCGGCGAGCTTCGCGGGCG
The DNA here is from genome assembly GCA_040079715.1 of Myxococcota bacterium. Lineage (GTDB taxonomy): Bacteria > Myxococcota_A > UBA796 > UBA796 > JACKER01. The sequence goes on from JBEBJW010001044.1 coordinate 1,787, forward strand.
CCACCACCCGCCAGGCCTCGCGACACAGCCCTTCGACCGCGTCCCAGTCGACCTCGCCGTCGAGGCGGACCCCGAGCCACCCGCGGTGGCCCACGTACGGCGGGCGGAAGAACCGCTCGGGGAACGCCGCGATCGACTCCTCCTGGACCCCCGGGGCCGCCGCGCACCACAGGTGCGGGAACGTGTTCTGGTGGTGCCCCTCCGCCAGGAGCTGGACGAACACCTTGCCCTTCACGAAGAACGTCGGCGCCCCGTGGCTCGGCCGCTCGGAGGTCTCGGGCAGCGCGAGGCAGGTGGCGCGGATCCGGTCGATCATGGCGCACGATCGCCCGGGAGGGGGCGGTGGGTCAACCGGTGGCGCCGATCCCGTCCTCGGTCGTCGGGTCGGCGCCGGTCGTCGCGTCGTCGGCGTCGGCCCCGGCCTCGGCGTCGGCGGCGAGCCGGCCGGGAGACCGGACCGACGGGCGGACCCGGTCCGCGAGCTCGGGCTCGCCCGCGAAGTCGTACAGCGCCACCAGCAGGTTCGCGGTGCGGCTGAACGTCTGGTCGTGCGCGGCCATCGCGGCGTCGCGGGCGGTGCGGGTCACCTGGTTCTCGCGCTGGTCCTCGGCCACCGCCTCGATCGCGACCGCGAGGTCCCGCGCCAACCCGTCGAGGATCCCCGCTTCGTCCGTGGGGATCAACACCGCGGTCGGGAACCGGGGCGCCGGGAGCACGTTCGGCTTGCGGAGCCCCTGCGCGACCTGGCGGCCGTACCGGACCAGCACCACCGGATCCTCGGGGGTCGACCCCACGAATCCGACCGCGCCCGGGGTGGTGTTCCCGTACATCCCGACCAGGGCTTCCCTGAGGCGGATCAGCCGCTCGCGGAGCGCGGCCACCGCAGTCTCCCGGGTGGCGCGGAGCCCCGCGTCGTCCGCGAGCTCCACCGCGTGCGCCTCGTCCGCCGCGACCAGCCTGGTTGCCGAACCCGCCAGCTGTGCGCCTCCAGCGGCTGCCAACGCGAGCGCGGCAGCGGCGGCGGCGGGATCGCCGGTCACGGCGCGAATACCGTCCGCCAACCTGGGCCGGTACGTGTCGACCACCTTGAACACGGCCCCCGCTGATTTCTGTCGATCGGTCACTTGTTTCGACGGCATGTTCCCTCCCGGCGCAAAGCTACCGGGTCGGCGTCGCGCTGGCAACGCCGGACGACCTCGTCGCTCGCGGATCCACCGTTCCGGCCGGTCCGGTACGTCTCTCCGGATGTCCGACGACCGCTCGGGAGGCTCCGGCACCCCGGTCTCGAATCGCCGGACCCGATCCGGTCGCTCCGGGACGGGGGTCGGCCCGCGAGCGGGTGACGCCGGGGTGGCCGGACCGGTCGTCGGACGTCGAAACTGGCGTTCGGTCGGCTCCGGAACGGCCCTCAGCGCTCCGGAGGGACGCTCCGGACGCTTCGGAACGCGTCCTGCGAAT
>JBEBJW010001045.1:0-3242 GCA_040079715.1 Myxococcota bacterium
CCGGTGGCGCGCGCGATCAGCACCCCGTCCGCGCCGCGGGTCACGGTGACCCGGATCAACCGCGCCCGTCCGGGCCCGTCGGCGAACGACTCGGCCGCGACGGCGTCGACGACCGGCAGGAACGGCCGCGGATCCCCCATCGCCCGCCGGAGGTACGGCCGGACGAACTGGAGGAAGTTCACCATGCACGACACCGGGTTGCCGGGGAGGCCAAACAGCGGCACGACGCGATCCCCGACCGGGATCCGCCCGAACGCGAGCGGCTTGCCGGGCTTCATCCGGACCCGCCAGAAGTCGACCGGCGCGCCGACCTTCGCGTACGCGTCCTTCACCACGTCGTACATCCCGACCGACACGCCGCCGGTGGTGATCACCACGTCGGCGTCGGCGATCGCGCGCCGGAGGGCGGCGACCACGTCGTCGAGCTGGTCTCCGACGATCCCGAGGTCCAGCGGGGCCGCGCCTGCCTCGAGCACCTGGCCGACCAGCGACGCGTTGTTGGACGACCAGATCTGGCCGGGCCGGCGCTCGACCCCGGGCCGGACGACCTCGTCCCCGGTGGACAGGACGGCGACCACCGGCCGGCGGTACACCGACAGCGCGGTGACCCCGAGCGACGACGCGAGGCCGACGGCGGCCGGCCCGAGCCGCGCGCCCACGTGGAGCACGACGTCGTCGCAGCGGACGTCCTCCCCCCGCCGGCGGACGTGCTGGCCGGCGGTCGCTCGGCCGCGGATCCGCACCACGCCTTCGCGCGCGCCGTCGGTGTCTTCGACCATCACCACCGCGTCGGCCCCGTCGGGCATCGGCGCGCCGGTCATGATGCCGATCGCGGTCCCCGGGGCGACCACCGCGGCCGACACCGAGCCCGCGCCGACCACGTCGAGCAGCCGGAGCGCGACCTCGCCGTCGGCCGTGTCGGCGGCCCGGACCGCGTACCCGTCCATCGCGGAGTTGTCCCAGGACGGAACGTCGATCCCGGCCCGCAGCTCCGCGGCGAGGATCCGCCCGTACGCCGCCTCGAGCCCGATCGGTTCGGCCGGCATCGGGACCACCCCGGCCAGGATTCGCGCGAGCGCTTCGTCGACCGTCAGCAAACCGAGCCCCCACCCGCCACCCTATCGCGGCCCTCCGCGACGGGTGTGGGTCGGACGACCGGTCAGCCGCGCTTGATCTTCAGCTTCTGCCCCGGCTGGATCACCGAGCTGCCGAGCGTGTTCCAGCTCCGCAGGTCGTCGACCGAGCACGCGTACTTGATCGCGATCTTCGACAAGCTGTCGCCGCGCTGGACCACGTAGGTCGTCCACGCGACGGCCGGCCCGCCCTTCACCTCGAGCCGCTGCCCGACCTCGACGTGGCTCGGATCGCGGAGGTGGTTCCACGACACGAGATCGTCGGCGTCAACCCCGTACTTTTTCGCGATCACGGTCAAGGTCTCGCCGCGCTGGACCACGTGGACCACCGCCTCCGGCGCCTCGACCGCCGACGCCGTCCCCGGGACCTTCAGCTTCTGGCCGACCACGATCGTCGACGTGCGGAGGTTGTTCATCGTCTTGAGCTCGCCGATCGTCGTGCCGTACTTCGCGGCGAGCTCGGCGAGGGTGTCGCCCCGGACCACCACGTGGACCTTCGGCTTCGCCGGCGCAGGCGTCGGCGGGCTCGCCTTCGACGACGACGACGGGCGGAGCACCGCCTCGGGCGACATCGAGGCCGCCACGATCCGGGCCTCGCTCGGCGCGGGCTCGGACGACGCCGACCGCGACGACTTGGACGACGACGCGACCGACGTGGTCGACGACGACTTCGAGGTCGACGACGACGCGACCGCCGGCGGCAGCTCGCCGTCACCGGGCGGGATCACGAGGTTCATCCCCACGACGATCCGGTTCACGTTCTTGAGCTGGTTCGCGTGGCTGATCGCCTCGACGGTGGTGTGGTACCGGCCGGCGATGATCGACAGCGTCTCCCCGCGGCGCACGGTGTGCCGCTCGACCGCGCCGCGCTCGTCGGCCGGGATCGACGCCAACGCGGTCACGAACGGGTCCTTCCGGCCGGTGGGCACCCGGACCGCGTACCCCTCGGGCGGGGTCGCGTACCGGCGGAGCGCCGGGTTCAACGCCTTGAGCTCGTCGACCGAGGTCCCCGCGCACTTCGCCAGGACCTCGAGCGACACGCTGCCGGTCACCGGGACCACGTCGTACGAGAGCGCGTCCTGGTACTTGATCCCGGTGAACCCGTACCGCTCGGGGTGCTTGCCGATGATCGCGGCCGCCATGATCTTCGGGACGTAGTTCTCGGTCTCGGGGTGGAGGTACTCGCCGCCCGCGATCGTCCAGAAGTCCTTCGACCCGGACTTCTCGATCGCCCGCCGGACGCGCCCCGGGCCGCCGTTGTACGACGCCCACGCGAGACGCCAGTCGCCGAACATGTGGTGGAGCTCGCCGAGGAACGCGATCGCCGCCCCGAGCGCGGCCTCGGGATCGCGCCGATCGTCGACCCACCAGTCGATCCGCAGGTCGTACACCTTGCCGGTGGACGGGATGAACTGCCACAGCCCGGCCGCGTCGGCGTGGCTGTACGCGTTCGTGTTGTACCCGCTCTCGATCATCGACAGGTACACGAGGTCCTGCGGCAGCCCGGCCGCGGCGAGCCGCTCGCGCATCATCGGCTGGTACCGGGTCGACCGGGCGAGCCACCGCGCGTAGTACTCCCGGCCGTTGCCGAGGAAGTACCGGACCCACTTCTCGACGTCCTCGTTGACCTCGACCGGGATGTCGAACTCCTTCGGGTCGACCCGGTCGAGGAACAGCGGATCCACCGCCAGGGCGGCCGCGGGGTCCTCGTAGAACGCGAGCGGGACCTCGCCGCCGGTGAGCTCGTCGATCACGACCCGCTCGGCGCCGTGCTCCGCGCTGACCTCCTCGATCGCCTCGACCTGCTCGGGCGTCGGGACCTCGCCCTCCATCCGATCGACCCACTGCCAGATCCCCTCCTGCGGCGCGTTCTCGATCACCGCGGGGTCGGTCGGGGGCTCGATCGCCGGCTGGTTCGGGTCCGGTCCGTCCCCGATCGTGGCCGGGGCGGGGGCGGGCTGCGCCGGCGCCTCCTTCTGCTTCTTCCGGAACGGCGGGAACACCAGCCCCCGGCGGCCGGAGCCTCCGTCCGGCGACGCGGCCGGCTCGGCCTGGGCGATCGACGGCCCGAGGAGCGACAGCCACAGGACCGACGACGCGATCCACCCT
>JBEBJW010001046.1:0-3241 GCA_040079715.1 Myxococcota bacterium
ACCTACACCTACCCGGCGGGCCGGGTGGTGTAGGTGGCGGCGGACGACGCGAGCATCGCCGGGGGCTAACCCGCGCGGGTCATCGCCATCCGCCAGTTCTCCTCCCAGGTCGCGCCCCCGTCGGGGGAGAACGCCTGCGACCACCGCGCGTGGTCGGCGTCGAGCACCGCCCAGTCGTACCGGACCCGGACCGGGCGGTCCCGCAGCGTGTCGTCCCCGTAGAACACGCCGTGGTACGGGGTCTCCCACCGCCCCACGACCGGCGGATCCATCCGGAACCGGCGATCGTCGAGCCAGTACAGGCTCCACAGGCGGGTCGCCGGGTCGAACACCCGGAGGGTCGCGCCGGACAGCGGCTTGCCGTCCGGGAACGCCAGCGCCACGAACGTGTCGACGTTCGCGAAGCCGCCGAGGAGGGGGTGGACCACCGACGCGGCGGAGAACCGCTCCCAGTCGGTGCACCCGTCGAGGCGACGCGCCAGGCGCTCGTTGTCGATCGTCCACCGCCCGAACAGGAAGTCGAAGTCGTGTCGGCCGTCGGTCATCCGCTCCTCCCGGCCCGGACGTACCCAGGGCGCCCCCGGCGCGATACGGCCAGTCCCCGATGGACCGACCAGGCCAGAGCGCCCCGATCGCCCCGGCGCTGTTCGTGGCGCTGACCGCGGACGACCCGGCGACCCTCCAGGCCCGGATCCGGGACCGGATCCGGCGGTTGGTGACGGAGGGAGCCCTGCCGGTCGGCGCCCGCCTCCCGTCGGCGCGGACGCTCGCGGCCCAGCTGGGCGTGTCCCGCACGACGATCGACGCCGCGATCCGGGCGTCGATCGCCGAGGGTTGGCTCGTGTCCCGCCCGCGGTCCGGGGTGTTCGTCGCCGCCGGTCCGGTCCCGCCGCCGCCCCCGACCGCGCCGCCGGACGATCCGGGCGTGGCGCCGAGGCTCTCGGCGACGGTGTCCGCCCTGGTGCCGGACCTCCACGCCCGCGGCCGGCTCGGCGCGTTCCACCTGTCGCGGCCCGCGCTCGACGCGTTCCCGGTCGACGCCTGGGCGAAGATCCTGGCCCGGCGCGCGGCGCGGACCACCCTCGCCCAGCTCGACTACGGCGGGGAGTCGCCGGAGCTCCGGGCGGCGATCGCGTCGCTGGTGTCGGTCGGGCGCGGGTGGGCGGTCGATCCGGACCAGGTCCTGCTGTTCGACGGCGGGCAGTCGGCGATCGGGTTCGCGGCGCGGGCGACGCTCGATCCGGGGGATCGGGCGTGGGTCGAGGACCCCGGGTACCCGGCGGCGCGGGCCGCGATCGCCGCGACCGGCGCGATCCCGGTCCCGGTCCCGGTCGACGCGGACGGCCTGCGGGTCGACCTCGGCGTCGCCGCCGCCCCCGACGCGCGGCTCGTGTACACCACCCCGTCGTGCCAGTTCCCGCTCGCGGTCCCGTTGGCGCTGGACCGCCGCCGGGCGCTGGTCCGGTGGGCCGCGTCGACCGGGGCGATGATCGTCGAGGACGACTACGAGGTCGAGCTCGGGCACGACGGACCGCCGCTGCCCGCCCTCGCCGCGCTCGACGGTGGCCGGCGCGTGCTGTACGTCCACTCGTTCAGCCGGACGATGTTCCCGGCGCTCCGGATCGGGTACCTGATCGCGCCGGCGCCGCTGGTCGGCCGGCTCCGGGACGCCCGCGACGCGCTCCAGCCGCCGCTCGCGTCCCTGCCGCAGCTCGCGCTGGTCGAGTTCGTCGCCGAGGGCCACTACGCGAGGCACCTGCGCCGGATGCGGGTCGTCCACCGGGAGCGGCGGACGGCCGTGCTCGAGGCCGTCGCGCGGGTGGACCCGGCTACGCTGCGGCTCCGGCCGACGTCCGCCGGGCTCCACCTGCTCGCGGACCTCGCGCCGGGGATCGACGCGGGTGCGGTCCGGCGGGCGGCGAGCGCCCGCGGGGTCGAGGTGATGCCGCTGGCCGCGTTCCAGGCGACCCCGGGTGCCCCGGACGCCCTGGTGCTCGGGTTCGGCGCGCTCCGCCCCGACCGCGCAGAGGCGGCGGTGGCGGCGTTGGTGGCGGCGATCGACGAGGTTCGGATCGAACGGGTTACCAGGTGAGTCCGTGGAGGTCCCGTGTTGAAATGGCTGCTCGCGTGTACCACCCTCGTGCCGCAGGACGACGGAGCCACCACGGACGACAAGGTGTCGACCGACGACACGACCCCGCCGGATTCGACGCCGACCACCCCGGACACCGCCGGGACGCCGACCGACACCGCGGTCTCCACCTCCACCAGCGCGATCGAGTTCGACTGTGATTCGATCCCGTTCGAGCCGACGTCCAACCAGCAGATCGACGGCGCGCGCGGCTACCACGATCTGGCGTTCACCCCCGACGGGCTGGTGATCGGCAGCGGGAACGGCAACACCAACCTGATCACCAGCGACTACGCCGGCAACACGAACCTGTTCGTGCCCGGGATCGGCGGCCTCGAGCAGCTCGCGTGGCTCCCGAACGGCGACCTCGCAGCCGCCTCGCCGCAGTACGGGATCGTCCGGATCGGGCCGACCGGCGGGTACACGGTGATCGAGCCGAACCTCCACCCGTACGGGCTGATCCTCGGGCCGGACCAGCAGCTGTATGCGGCGACCCAGGCCGAGATCTGGCGGGTCGACCCCGACACCGGCGCGTCGGTCAAGCTGCTGCGTCGCGGGGCGCTCGACCGCGGTCAACCGCGGGTGATCGCGTTCGGCCTCGGGTACACCCGGATGTTGATCGGGACGCTCGGCGGGAGCCAAGGTCGGATCTACGCGCTCGACCTCGACGCGAACTACGACCCGGTCGGCGATCCGTACGAGTTCGCCTCCGGGGTCGGGTCCGGCGACTACCACGACGGGCTCGGCGTCGACCTGTGCGGCTACCTGTACATCCCGGACTACAGCACCTCGGCGCTGTATCGGGTGTCACCGGACGGCAACCAGGTCCAGAAGCTGTACGACACCGGCCTGCTCGGCGGCGACTACGGCCACGGGCTCGAGTGGGGCAGCGGGATCGGCGGGTGGCGGACCGACGCGCTGTACCTTCCGCTGCCGTACGGCGGGAACCACGTGCTCGAGCTGGTGATCGGGGCGCCGTCGCGCGACGACCCCGACCAGGTGGCGATCAACCTGCCCTGACCCGTAGGGTACCCGGGAGCGCGCTGGCGCATTGCTCGCCGGAAGCGGACCTTGATGGCAACTTCGCTCCCCTCCCCAGCGGGGAGGGGG
>JBEBJW010001047.1:0-3241 GCA_040079715.1 Myxococcota bacterium
GCCCTGACCGCTCCCGGTTCCTTCGCCCGGCTTCTGTCCGAACCCGGACTTCTCGAGTGCCCGCAGGATCAGGAGCTCCTTCTCGAGCTTCTCCTCGTTGGCCCTCTCCTCGTCGGCGGTGAGCGGTCGGACCACCGCGAAGACCGGAATGGATGGGGACCCGAAGTCCTTGTCGGCGGACAACAACAGCTTGCGCGAGCCCCGCAGGTCGTACCAGTACCGGACGTTCGCGAATGCCGCTGCTCTGGCCTCGACCTTCGCCTCGTGGGCGTCCTTCGCCAGCTCCGACGCGTTCGACCCTTTGTCCTGGATCACCCGGTCCTTCAGGTGCTTCCGCGCCCGCTCCCTCCACTCGGCGAGGCCAGCGGCCGCGCTGTACGGGACGAGCTCCCATCGACGCTGAGGATCTGCGGTGAACGCGACCCCCCCCTTGTCCTTCGACCAGTCCGGGGTGGTGAGCCGTCGCCGGTACAGGCCTTCGGGCGGGTTGGTCCGCACCACCCACAGGTGGATCGCCTGGTCACTCCCCTGGTACAGCAGGCCGTAGACGGTCGGACGCGGGTCGGGAAGCACCACCGCTGCCGCGCTCCACAGCGCTTCGTCGTCCGGGATCGGCTCCCAGACGAGGGCGCTGGATGTCCTGGCCTTGGGCGGGGCGCTCGGGAGCTTCGCGCCTGGACCGATCGCGAGCACCACCCGCTCGTCGATCGCTCGTCGCAGCGGCTCCGGCACGGGATCGCCCAGCCAACGGATGGTGGGGGTTCGAAACGTCACCGCCGCGCCCACCGGCAGGGCGATCGTCGAGCGCTCCAGCGCCCGGCTCACCGCGGACCGGAGCGCCTCCTCGATCGTCGCGGGGTCCAGCGCGTCAGCGTCGATCCGCAGGCGGATCGGCACCCGGAACGGCTGGGGCTCCTTCGCCACGGAGGTCTACCGCCGATCGTCGAGGTGGCGGGCCAGGTACTCGAGGAGCTGCTCGGCGAGCTCGCCCACGTCCGGAGCCGGGGCACCCACCCGCCGGATCTCGATCTCCACCGGGAAGTGGTAGTGCACCACGCCGCTCTCTTCGGTTCGCACCGGGCTCGCGCGGAACCCGGTGGCGAGGCCGAGCGCCGCGTCGTCGTCGTCGGCCACCTCGTCGATCACGGGATGCTCGCGATCGGCACCGTCTTGCCCTCGGACGACGCGCCCAGGCTGATCCCGGAGAACGTCGCGGTCGGCGCGCCCGACGCCGTCGCGTTGCTCGGGGAGGCGTTCGTGATGATGCAGTTCGCGAGCACGATTTTGGTGAACGCCCAGTCGTTGCCGTCGTCGGTCTCCTGGAGGCGCAGCTCGAACCGCTGCCCTCCGAGGGCCATCGCGGTGAGCTGCGCGGCGACGGGGCCGATGGCCCGCACCGACATCGTGAACGAGATGCTCTGCGGCAGGTACACGAGACCCACGTGGGTGCGCTCGAGCGAGTGGATCACCTCGGTGTTGAGGCTGAACGACGGTGAGAACGAGTCGATCGGGGTGATCGTGACCTCGTTGCCGCTCTCGTCCTTGTAGGACGCGGCGAGTCGGCTCTTCCAATCAGGCATCGCGATCTCCTAGAACCGCATGGCGAGGGTGACCTGCAGCCGGTGGACCGCGGGCCCGTAGGTGACGGAGACGAACGCGTCGACCGCCCGGTTCGCGCGGGCGGTCTCGACGATGGCCCGATCGCCGGCCGACCAGGCGCTCTCGGGTACCGACAGGATCGCGAGCACCGGCACGTCGATGGCGTACCCGGCGATGACCCCGTCGCGGAGGAGCGGGTCCAGGACGCCCTCGATCCGCATCTTGAGCCGGATCATCCCGGACTTCGTGATCCGGGCGTCGCCGACGAGCCCGATCAAGCCGGCCTTCAGGCGGGCGTTCAGGTCGTCGAGGGTGCGGCGGATGTCGACGTAGAGCAGCGACTCGTCGCTCGTGAACGTGCGGCCGTCGCCGAAGTGGAGCCCGGTGCCGGGGATCAGCGTGGGATCGAGGATCGGGTCGATGTTCGCCTCCGACAGGCGGACGATCTCGGAGGCGGTGAACTGCTGCTCGATCGGGATCGTGATCCCACGGATCCGCTTGAGCAGGATCGAGATGTGGGGCGCGTGACCGGCCATCGCCCCCATGGCCGCGCTGGCCACGTCGCCCACCGCCCCGCGGGCGGCGACGAGCACCATCCGCCCCGAGTCGCTCTTCAGGGGCTCATAGTCGTCTACCACCAGGTCGACGTAGTCGGGGGTGCGGGCCCGCGCCGGGTCGACCATCGCGACGCCGATCCGGTGGCGCCCGTCGGCGGACGCCCGGTGGACGTGGTCCTTGAGCGCGACCAGCCCGCCGGTGGCGCTGCCGATCGCGGTCACCCCCGCGAGCGCGACGAACGTGGGGTCGTCGAGGGACTCGAGGGCCGCGAGGCCGGCGGCGTGGCCGTCGGCACCGACCTTGACCCCGTAGACCTTGGACGGGCGCGGATCCTGCGCGAAGACCAGCGCGAGAGAGCTCGACAGCGGCGTGTCGACGACGGTGCCGTCCGGGTTCACCCCGGCGAACAGCTCGGCCGCCTCCGTATTGCTGCTCACCACCTGCGGGACCCCGACCGGCGCGGTGCCCTTGTCGGAGACCCCGACCACCGCCACCACCCCGGGGGACCGGGTGGCGATCGGCGCGAGGCCGGCGGTGTCGATGCGGACGTCGATGAACGGAAACGCGGCGGATGCCATCGATGCTCCTTAGGGGGGCGAGACCAGCAGGCCGACGCCCTCGCGGGCCAGCCAGGATCCGGCGAACGCGCGCCGTTGGGCCCGCGCCTGGTCGGGAGACGGGGAGCCCTGGGCTCCGGGCCAGTCGGGATCGTCGAACAGGGTGTCCGGCACGACCCAGACCACGAGCACGCTCCGACGGTTGCGGAACCCTGCGATCGGCGGCGCGACGAAGCCGATCCGGTCGAGGTGGGCCGCGACCCGCCGGGTGTCCTGCAGGAGCGCGGCGACCGAGACCTCGGGCCCGCGGACCAGCAGCGCCGCCGCGACCGGGAACCGGGTGCGGGTGGCGACCGAGTCGTCGGGCCCGAAGCCGATCGTGACCGTGGCCCCGCGACCGGTGCGGCCGCTGGTGGTCACCAGCTCCTCGACGCTCGCGACCCCGCAGCTCCGGAGCCAGCGATCGAGGGCCGGCGGGTCGAACAGGTCCGGCTGATCGAGGCCTTCGCGGATCCTGCCGAGCAGGA
>JBEBJW010001048.1:0-3240 GCA_040079715.1 Myxococcota bacterium
CGCCGGCCCCGCTGTCGACGTCCGTCGCCTGCAGCCGCGTCGTCTCCGCCGATCGCAGACCGCAGGCGTACATCGTGGTGAAGTAGGCCAGGTCGAAGGTGGACTCCATCTCGGCCAGGATCCGGCGGACCTCTTCGCGGGTGAGCACCACGGGCGGCGGGCGGCGCGCCCTCGGGGAGGGCACGTCGTCCACGACCTCCGGCCGCTTCAGCGTCTGCTGGTACAGGAAGCAGATGGCGGCGTGGTAGACGTGGACGGTCGAGGCGGCGAGCCCACGCTTGTGGAGGTGCAGCAGGAACCTGCGGACCTCGTCCTCTCCCAGCTCCGTGGGAGGACGGCGATGGAACGCCACGAAGGCGCGGATGCACCGCAGGTACTGGGACACGGTGTTCGGCCGGTGACCCCTGAGCTGCAGGTCGGACTCGACCCGATCACGAAGCTCGCCCATGATGACCTCCTCGACGCGCACCGGCGCGCCACGAAGATCATGCGTCCGAACCTGGATCAATCGATCGGGGAGCCGCCTACCGCGAAGCGGTTCTGTTCAACTGGCTGTTCAACGGCTCGGAAGGCGGTGCGCGGGCCGCGGGCCGACTGGTTCTCGCTCGTCGCGAGCTGTCGGATGCAGCGACCCCTGGCGGTACCTCTACGACGTGTTCGGTCGCCTGCCCGACCACTCCTCGAAGCGGGTTCACGAGCTGACTCCGCTGAACTGGCGGCTCGCGGTCGAGAAGGGCGACATCGTCCCAAGGTCACCCAGCCGAGGTCCGTGAGCGAACGGCCCCCGGTGACTGGATACGCCTCGACGAACGCCGAGTCGTCGATGTCGTCACCCAACCGCCAGCTCCACCAGGCGAGCGACGGCCCCACGAGCCCACCCGATGTTTGGACGACCTCCGTGCCGTTGGGGTGATCGGAGGGGTTGTGGTGGCGGTTGCCCGGTCGGTTGGATCCGGGCGACTTCGCCATCAAGCGACAGCGAGGGACCCCGCCCGGGGTCGCCAGCAGTCCGCAGGACGGCTCACCGACTCGAAGCCCGCCGATGAATCGAGCAGGCATCGTTCAGAAAGCGAGTGAAGTCCATGGAGTCCAAGAACCGGCCACGGTGGCCGTCAATGTGAATGGGCACCTGCCCGCCACCAAGCCGAGTCACGTTAATGAACTTGCTGTCGGGGTGGTCTGCTGCCGTCGTTGATGGTCCCCGCACAGTCTCGATCTCGACGAACCGCAACACGACGAGGTCTCCCGGTCGCTCAAGGGCCAGCCCATCGGCGAAGATCCAGACGCAGTCGGCTGGAGGGGATGTGTTTTCGTATACGCCAAGGAACCCCGAGAGACCAGGAATGTCTCGCTGTAGCCCGCCCGAACGATATGCAGAAAGGGGGCCGAGGATTCGGGTCGCCTTGTTCGCGACTGCATCTGATGGATCAACCGCCACCGCGTTCTCCGAGTTGAAAGGTGATGACGTCGTTCACGCCTTCTTCGACCGCCCCATACCGCCGACGAAGCAGCGACTGAAGTTCCTCGTTCGCGAGGGTGCCCTCGATGCGAAGCGTCTTCGCCCCAGACTCCGTGGCCAACTTCTTGAGAGCGGGAATCGCGGCGAGCGGATTCGAAATCTGGCCCTCGATCATGTCCACCCGAACCGTTGCGACCCCCTCGTTGAGGGTGAACGTCGCGTTCAACTGCGAGACCTCCTTGGCCGCGAACCCGAAATCGGCGGGCGTCATTGCTCGTGAAACAGCCTTCTCACCGATGGACTCAGCCGCCTCCGTGGCTTCCCCCAGCAGGTACTTCCCGACCCCGCCCGGCAACAGGCGGCGGGCGGCCACCGCGGCCTCATCGGCTGACATCCCAACGAGTTCAAGGGCCTTCCCACCGGCCCACTTGGCGGCTCCACGGCCCGCCCCGGCCATGAACTCGCCGAGTTTCCCGCCTGCATAGGCGGCTGCAGCTTCCTCACCTACGGCCACGAGGAACGGAAGGGCGGATTGCTGTGCTGTCGACTCCCCCAACGAGTCGGTGACATGCTCCACCGACTCGCCGACCAGAACGTTGGCCGTTCCTTGAACGGCCCGCTCGCCAGGGGTGGCCAGGGGGGACGCATCCTTCCCGATCGCCCCCATCAGAGCGGCGTTCGTGTAGGCCGCGACCGGATCCGCCGCGACGTCGCGGTTGTGGATGTTCTGCGCGACGGCACTTTCAGTCGCCCGGAGTTGTGGCCCCAGCGTGTCCACCGGCTCGCTCCCGGAGGTCACCGGGTGCATCGCTTCCATCGGGTCTGCGACCCGTGGAGCGAGTGCCGTGCCCTTCATGTCCGCCCGGACTTCCACGTTCCCGGTCGTGTCGAGGTTCATGACCGGATTGCAGGAGACATACGAGAACCTGTTGATCCCACCCTTCAGCCCGATCGGATCAGGCCTCTCCCACCGCCCCAACCACGCCGCGTAGTACCTCGCCCCGTGGTACGCGAGCCCGGTCTCCTCGTCCTTCTCCTTCCCCGTGTACCGGTACCTCTTCTGGCTCACGTCGGTCGAACCGTTCGAGGCCCACCACGAGGTGGTCCCAAATGGGTGGTACTCCTCGTAGCTGATGAGGGCGCCGAGCTCGTCGACCTCCAGCGTCGCCGTCCCCAGATGGTCGTCGAGTTGGTACCGCTGGCGGGGCGTCGGGTTCCCGATCGCCGCGCCGTTGGTGACAGTGAGTGTCTCGACCAGCGCGATCCGCCGCTGGTCGTCCATCACGTGCACCGTCTCGCGCTCTTCCTGGACCCCGGACGCGGTGCGCTTCCGCCACACCTCGTACCCCCCGACATAGATCCGCTCCTCCTGCACCCCTCCCTTGTCCACCCGCTTGCGGACCCGCTGCCCGGCAGCGTCGTACGCGTACCACGCGACGCTCCCGGCCAGGTCGAGGTCCGCGCGGCGGATCTGGTCCTGAGGGTCGCGGACCAGCGCCGGCAAGTGCGGCATGGCGGTCATCGCGCCGCGCTCGTTGTACGGGTACCGGTCGGTGTGGGTTGCTGGGTGGTCGCCGGGCGCGCTCGTGCTCACGAGCTGGTTGTTGCCCGACTCATACGCGTACCCCCGGCGCCAGGCGACGGCGCCGCCCAGGCCCTGCTGGTGCTTCATCTCCAGCAGATTGCCGACCGCGTCATACCGGTACGATTGGGTGTACTGCCGCAACGCCGGGTCGCCCGGATCTGGGATCGACCCGGTGGCGCCCGCGCAGTCGGCGTAG
>JBEBJW010001049.1:0-3235 GCA_040079715.1 Myxococcota bacterium
TGTGTATAAGAGACAGGGCAGGCGTGGGAGCGGGCGGTGCGCGGGTACGACCGGGACGCGCAGCTCGGGGCGGTGTGGACCGCGGCCCGGGCGGCGGAGCGGCGGCTGCCGCGGGCCCGGGCCTCTGCGGTGCCGTGGCGCGGGTTGGCGGTGGTCGTCGGGCTGGTGGCCGCCGCGGGTTGGCTCGGGGTCCGGCTCGGACGTCGGGTGCTGCGCCGGCTGCTCGATCCGCCGGATCCGGGGCCGCGGGGGCCGGTCGCGCGCGGCTGGCCCCGGGCGCGGCGGCTGGTGGAGGCGCGCGGGTGGGCGGTGCCGTCGGCGCTGCCACCGGTGGCGGCCGCGGCGTGGGTGGCCGAGCGCGCCCCGGGCGACGCCGCGGACGCGTTGGTGGAGCTCGCGTGGCTGTACTACGGGGTCCACCTCGGCCGGGCGGACCCGGGACCCGCCGCGGTCCGCGCCCGGGCGCTGTCGGCGCGGATCGAGGCGTTGCCCGCAGCGACCCGGGCGGGGTGATCGTCGGCACGAGCTACCCGACCGGCACCGCGTAGTCGAGCCGGCTGTCGGGGCTCGTCGGGTGGTACGACGCCCCGTACACCTCCAGGTCCGGACCGCCGGTGTGTCGACGTCCGGACCGCGGCAGCCACGTCCCGTACGCGTAGCTGACGGTCCGGTCGACCTGCTGGGCCGGCCCGGCGTGGGTGAACGACGCCCAGGTCGCCTCGGGCACCCGGACCGCCACCATCCCCGGCGGCGCCGCGCCGGGGCCGGGGACCTCGATCCCCGCGACGTAGTCGAGCCGATCGGTCGCGGTCGGGATCACGACCCCGAAGCACACGCCCGCCCGACCACCTCGGACCTCCCCGAGCCGCGGCAGGAACGCGCCCCACAGCGCCGGCAGCGTCGCGCCGAGGTTGTTCTTGTCCGAGTCGACGCCGTAGAACCGAGTGCCGAGCCCGACCACCCACCGCGCTGGCTGGCGGCCGATCGTCGGCGCCAGCGACACGTTCGCCTGCAGGTGCCGCAGGTAGGCCTCGTCGATCTGGAGCTTCTTCGGGAACCGGCCCCCGCACCCCTCTCGCCGGAACACCCGCGGGGTCGACCCGAACGCCTGCTTGAACGCCCGGGCGAACGCCTCCTGCGACGCGAACCCGGCCTCGAGCGCGATGTCGAGGATCCGCAGATCGGTCGTCCGGAGCTGCTCCTGGGCGGTCGACAGGCGCCGGGCGCGGATGTACGTCTTCAGCGTCTCTCCGGTCAGCGACCGGAAGATCCGCTGGAAGTGCCATTGGCTCATGCCGCCGGCCCGCGCCACGTCCGCGAGCGCGATCCGGCGGTCCAGCCGGGCCTCGACGTAGTCGATCCCGGCCTGCACCTGGGCGAGGTAGTCGGTCAACCTGCGCTCGGAACGTCGAAGAACCCGGTCATCGCCACCAGGTGCCCCCGATCGTCGTAGGCGCCGACGCTGATCCCCTCGCCGAGGGGCGCGCCGTCGCCGCTCCGCATCGTCCACCGGGCCGCGCTGCCGGCGGCGTGGGCGAAGAACCGGTCGGTGACGAAGTGGCCGCCGGGCACCTGGCTCAGGAACCCCATCATGTAGTCCACCAGCGCGTCGTGGCCCTCGACCCGGACGACCGGGTCCGTGTACACGCAGCCGTCCGCGACCGACCCGCGGAGGAGCGCCCGCTTCTCGTCGGCCGAACCTGCCTTCCACGCCGCCACGTACCGCTCCCACACCTGCTCGCGCGTCATCGACATCCGGTCCTCCCTGGAACGCTGCGAGCCTACGGGGTGTGGTCGCCGGTGATCTGACCGTTCGTGCGATCTTCGTCCGCCGAACCGGGTACGACGACCCATGACCCGCCTCCGGTCCCGCGTCGCGCCGACCCTCGGCCGCCTGCTCGCGCACGATCCCGATCCCACCGCGCTGTACCTGCCCGCCGGCCGCAGCGTCCGCGGGATCGACACGGCACCCCGACTCGACCGGCTGGACCTGCCGGCGGGGGTCGACCTCCGCCCGGTCGCGCGGCTGCCCCGCCTGCGCGAGCTCCACCTGACCGGCCCGGGAGACAGCCACCCGGTCCACCTCGGCCCGCTGAGCTCGGCCCCCGCGCTCGAGGCGCTGCACGTGCACGGCGGGCGGGTGATCGGGCTGGAGGCGCTGGTCGCGGTCCGGACCCTGCGGGTGGTCGAGCTGTCGTTCCTCCGGTGCCCGGACCTGCGCCCCCTGCGGCGACTGCCGCTGCACCGGCTGGTCCTCGACGGGGTGCGCGGGGTCCGCCTCGGCCAGCTCCGGGGGCTGTCGGTCGAGCAGCTCGACCTGTGGGGATGCACGTGTTTCCCGCTCGACCGCTCGGGGCTGGGTCTCGCGCTCGACCGCTCGGGGCTGGGTTTCCCGTTCGACGACCGCTCCGGGCCGTGTTCCGGGCTGGCTGACCCTGCGCTGGCCGTGTTGGCCTCGATGCCGAACCTCCGGGAGGTGTGGCTGCACCTCGATCGGGGGAGTCACCCTGGCCCCCGCTCGCTGGCGCCGCTGGTCAATGTTCGAGACGGCGCCCGGATCGTGCTCGACGGGCAGTTCGACCCCGAACGCGACCGGGACCGGCTCGCGGCGCTCGAGGCGCGCGGGGTGTGGATCTGGGCTGGCGACGAGCCGCACGAGAACGGAGTCCACCCGAGCTGGTGGGGGCCGTGCCCGGGGCTCGAGCAGGCCGAGCGCGCGCCGCCCACGTACACGACCCGACGGTGACGCCGACGGCCGCCGCGGTGGCGGACGGTGGAGGGGTGAGCCGAGCGCCCCGGCGGCACGGACGGCCGAACTTCCGTGAACCTCGGGCCGCCTCGTGCGGCCGGCGTGCAGACAGTGGTCGTACCGCAGCGCGATCGACGACCCGACCTCGGGCGCGACCGCGCGACGGCGTCCCGACCGGGGTCCGCCCGACGTCAGCACTGCAGTCTCCGGCTCCCGACCGGGGGCTGCCCGACGTCAGGACTGCAGACCCCCGGATGCCGACCAGGGTCCGCCTGTCGTCAGCACTGTAGACCCCCGGATCCCGACCAGGGTCCGCCCGACGTCAGCACTGTAGACCCTCGGATCCCGACCGGGGTCCGCCCGACGTCAGCACTGTAGACCCCCGGATCCCGACCGGGGTCCGCCCGACGTCAGCACTGTAGACCCCCGGATCCCGACCGGGGTCCGCCCGACGTCAGCACTGTAGACCTCGGATCCCGACAGGGG
>JBEBJW010001050.1:0-3234 GCA_040079715.1 Myxococcota bacterium
CGGCCCGGGGGCGGGGACTGGGCACCGTGGCGCAGCGGCACGGACTGGCGATGTTGAGAGCGCAGGGCGGGCGCCTGTACCACGGGGGGACCCGCCTCGACAACGCCGCGATGCGGGCCTGTTTCGCCCGGTTGGGGGTTCCGGAGCTCCGCCGGTTCGCGAACTTCTCGTGGCGGCACGGCTCCGGCGGATCGGCAGTCGGAGCCATCGGCGGGATTGCAGGAGGTGATTCGGCCGGGTAATCCCGAACAGCGGGAGGTGCCGGTGGTGTTGTCGATGGTCCTGGCGGCGGGGGCGTGGGCGGGCGACGACAAGTACGTCCCGGACGACGGCAAGGACGTGATCGTCGTCGAGAAGCCCGAGGCGTACGAAGAGCTCATGCGGGCGTTGATCTCCGACACGCCCGTCACCGACTGGCCGAACTGGCCGTCGATGGACCCGACCCCGCAGCTCCTCGACGGCACCACCCAGGTGAAGGTCCGGGACGCGCGGATCAAAGGCGCGTGGCTCGACCGGGGCGAGGTGTTCACCACCCTCGACAGCGGCACCTGGACCGAACAGTGGATCGTGAGCAAGCCGACCGGGCTGTTCGGCGGCACCGAGCAGTCGCTCCCGTACGCGGGCGGCGGGTTCTTCGAGGCCGCGCTCCCGTACTACAACGGCCTGTCCGACGTGGCGGACTACGGGGTGCTCACGTTCCAGTTCGAGTACCACGACAGCCCGCCCGCGCAGGCGATTCTGTTCCTGCCGACGCAGATGCCGACGTTCATCGGCACCGTGTACCGGTTCGACGTCCGGAAGGTCATCGGGAGCACGAGCGAGGTGTGCGGCTCGTTGTACCGGCAGAAGGCGCTCGTGAACGGCGCGGACAAGTGGTACGACAGCTGGGTGCTGTACTCGAACTTCGAGGTGCCGCACACCGTCCACACGCCGGACCGCGAGCTGCTCCTGGTCCCGATCGCGTGGAACGGCGAGACGCTCCGCGCGTTCCTCCAGCGCGAGGCCCAGCAGCCGCAGAAGTGGTACGTCCAGGCCTCGTCGACCGTAGCCCCGGTGCCTCCGGTGCTCCCGGCGCCGTGACGTGGACCGGACCGCGACCGTCACTGGGCTCGCTGTCACTGGGCTCGCTGTCACTGGGCTCGCTGTCACTGGGCTCATCGGCGGAGCCGACGGCGGGTCACGAGACCTCGCGGCGGACCGGATCGCCCACGGGCGGTACCAGCTCGGCGACGTGATCGGCGCCGGCGGGTTCGGGCAGGTCCACCGGGCGATCGACACCGTGACCGGCGACGCGGTCGCGGTGAAGCTGGTGCCCGCCCGATCCGCGGCCGAGCTGGCCCAGGGACGCCGCGAGCTCGCCGCGCTGCGGTGGCTCCGGTTGCCCGGCGTGATCCGCCTGCGCGACGACGGGATCGAGGACGGCACGTGGTTCCTGGTGATGGATCTCGTCGACGGAGCCCCGTTCGACCGGGTCCTGGCCGACGGCTGGGCGGCGGCCGAGCCCGCCGTGCTCGCCCTGCTCGAGATCCTGGCCCGGGTGCACCTCGCCGGGGTCGTCCACCTCGATCTGAAGCCGAGCAACATCCTCGTCGACGCCGCGGGCCAGGTGGTGGTGCTGGACTTCGGGATCGCCCGCGGGACCGCGATGGTCGGCGCCCCCGCCTCGACCGCGGGGACCCCCCGGTACATGGCGCCCGAGCAGCTCCGCGGCGAGCCGTGCGACGCCCGGGCCGACCTGTACGCGCTCGGCCGGATGTTGTCCGCGGTCGACGGCGCGCCCCCGGCGATCGTGGCGCTGCTCGGGGCGATGACCGACGAGGCGGTCGACGCGCGCCCGACGTCCGCGCTGGAGGTGTACGCGGCGATCGCGGGGAGGAGCCCGTTCCCGGCGTGGATCTCGGCCACCGCGCCGTGGACCCGGGCCGCGCTGCGGGCGCGGTTCGCGGGCCCCGACGGGTTCACCCACACGGTCACGGACGCCGTCGACCTGCTGTGGGGCGACACCGGCGGCGATCCCGCGCGGGTCCGGGACGCCCTCGTCGACTGGCTGATGTCCGGCGTCGCCCATTGGCACGATGGCCGACTGTCCACCACCCGCGCGGCGCTCCAGCGGCGGACGCTCGACCTCGACCTGCTCGGCGCCCCGATCGACGTCCTGGCTCCGGAGGCGCGCGCCGAGTGCCGGCGGCTCAGGTTGCGCGGTCAGCTCGATCGGGCGCTCGCGCTCGCCGGCGCCGTGTTGTCGATCACCCCCGCGGGAACGCTCCACGACGGGCTGGTGATCGAGCACGTCCTCGCCGGGCTCGCGTTCGAGCGGATCGACGCGGTGGACCTGTCGCTCCACGTGGTCGAGCGCGCGGCGTCCGTGGCGTCCACCGATCGGGTCTGGCACCTGCTCCGATTGGCGCGGGCCGTGCTCCGGCGGGACCGCGACCTGACCGAGCTCGCGGCCGCCGTCGACCGGCCGTTCCCGCTCGAAGACCTCGAGACCTGGCGGATCGGGCTCCGGGCGAGGGCGCGCGAGATCGCGGGGCTGCCCGAGACCGGAGAGGCCGACGTCTGGTCCGCGGGGGACGCGCAGCGGCGGGCCCGGGTCGCTCACTGGCACGCGACGCGGGCGTACCGGGACGGCGGGTACGACGAGGCGGGGCGCTTGTGGGAGGCCGCCTCCGCGGTGAAGGACGCCCCGATCGATCGGCTGTCGTCGACGATCTGCGCGGCGTGGGCCTGGCTCGATGGCCTCGCCCTGGCGCGCGCGGCCGACCGGGCACGCGAGGCACGTCAGCTCGCGTTCGAGCTCCGCCACCCGACGTTCGAGGCCCGCGCCGCGTGGATCCTCCGCGCGGTCGCGTACCGGAGCGGCCGCCCGGACCCGGTCGATCCCGCGATGATCGACGCCGGGGCCGCGCTCGGGCCGTACTACGAGGCGCTGTTCGCGGTGACCGACGCCGCGACCGCGCTCCGCGACGGGGACCGCGACACGGCCCGGGACCTCGCGCTCCGGGCCGCCCGCGGGTTCCGGCTCGGAGGGATGGCGCCGGCCGAGCTGCTGGCGCGATCCGTCGCGGGGTACGCCGGGGCTCCGGTCGACTGGGACGCCCTCGCCGCCGAGGCCGCCGGGTGCGCGGTGCCCGAGCTCGGCGTCCAGGCGCTCGCGTTCGCCCGGTGGTCGCGCGTCGACCCGGATCCCGCCTGGCTCGACCGCGCCCGCGCGCTCGCCCGAGCCCGTCCGCC
>JBEBJW010001051.1:0-3227 GCA_040079715.1 Myxococcota bacterium
GTACTGGCCCGGCGGGGTGGTGGGGGGCGTGGTGGCGTCGCACAGGTCGGACGCGCCGTCGGCGATCCACGCGCGCACCAGCTCCTGGTCCGCCGCGCCGAGCAACCCGGACTCCGGCATGATCACGCCCTCGTCGGCGGCCTGGGTGCCGGTGATCTTGCGGTACAGCAGGGACCCCTCGGGGTCTCCCGGCGCGACCAGCACCGGCCCGAACGTGCTCGCCACGTTGACGATCGCGTCGTACGGCGCAGTCTGGAGGTCGAGCTCGCCCTGGGTCAGCGCCGGGCTGTGGCACAGGGTGCACTCACGGGCGAACAGCACCTGGACGTCACACCACCCGGAGTTGCCCGTCGGATCCGGCGTGGTGCCGGGGTTGGTGCCGGGGTTGGTGTCGGTGGGGGTGTCGGTACCGGACTTGTCGGTCGACGACCCCGTGTTGCACGCGGCGAGCGCCAGCAGGACCAGGGTGGCTGCGCGGGTCATGATCACCTCGGGCGCCATCTTACTGCCGCCAGGACCGCCCGGACAGTACGTGACCAGCAATTGACTTATCCGGATTCGAAAGCCCATTGGCTGACTATCGACGGGTATACATGCTGTAGGTCCTCGGACGGTCGGACTGCCCACCCGCCGCGCGTCGTACGGTTCAGTCCGCGCTCCGGACCGCCGCCTCCGCCCGATGGGGATCACAGGGGTACCCCGCCGCCTCCAGCGCGTCGCCGAGCGCCCGGACCGTCCGGGCCAGCGCCTCCGGCTGCGACGTGACCCACCCGAGGTGCCCGATCCGGAAGTACCGGGGCCGGATCGCCGGGTGCAGGCCGCCGGCGACCACCACCCCGCGATCGGCGAGCCGAGCGGGCAGGTCCGGGCCGACCCCGGGGGGCAGCCACAGCGCCGACAGCGTGTTCGCCGCGAGCCCCGCGTCGACCGGGACGCCCCGGAGCCCGAGGACGTCGAACCCGGCGCGGATCGCGCGGGCGGCGCGCACGTGGCGGCCGATCGCCGCGTCGACGCCTTCGGCCACGAGCTCGGCCAGCCCCACGGCCAGCGTCGCCACGAGGCCGGTCGCCGGGGTCGCGAAGTAGCTCGGTCGCCCCTCCTCGTACGCCCGATGGACCGGCAGCCACTGGTCGAAGTCGACCGTCAGCGGCGGGGGCGCGGTCAGCCGGGCCCGGGCCGCCAGCGCCCGCGGAGAGGCGACCACGATCGCGAGGCCGGGCGGCAGCGACAGCGCCTTCTGCGACGCGGTCAGCAGCACGTCGATCCCGAGCGCGGTCTGGCCCGCGGCCTCGCCCGCGACCGAGCACACCCCGTCCACCACCAGCAGCGCCCCGGACGGTCGGACGGCGGCGGCGATCCCGGCCAGATCGACCCGGACCCCGGTCGAGGTGTCGACGTGGGTGACGAACACCGCGTTCGGGGCCGCGTCCAGCGCCGCGACGACCTCGGCCGGGCTCGGGGCATGGCCGGGCTCGGCGGCGAGCACGGTGACCACCACCCCGCGCCGCCGGAGGATCTCCGCCATCCGAGCCGAGAAGTAGCCGGTCTCGATCACGAGCGCGCGGTCGCCCGGCCCGACCACGTTGGTCGCGGCCATCTCCATCGCGAGGGTCCCGCTGCCGGCCACCACGAACGGCTGGTGGTCCGCGCCGGCCTGGAACACCGTCCGCAGGTCGCGGAGCGCCTCGCCGAACGTCCGGATGAACGCCGGGGCGGTGTGGGCGGCCGGCCGGATCTCCAGCGACGCGCGCACCGCCGGCGACAGCTCGACCGGCCCGGGGATCATCAGGAGCGGGGTCACAGCTTCCGCCGGTTCGCGAGGATCTTGACGAACGATCGGCCCTGGACCTCGTCGCGGGTCAGCCCGGTCGCCTCCACGTCGGCGAGCTCGATCGCCCCGCAGTTCAGCGCGCGCAGGAAGTAGTTCAGCAGGCCCTGTCCGGTCGCGGCGTCGTCGAACACGTCGCCGACCAGCGTGGCGCGGGCGGCCTTGTCGACGAAGTTCCGCAGGCGGGCGCTCGCGGCGTCGAACCCCTCCAGGAAGAACGTGTAGCACGCCGCGTACCGCACCGGCAATTGGCCGGGGTGCAGGTCCCACCCCTGGTAGAACCCGCCGCGGAGCGAGTGGCGGACGTGGCCGTACTGGAGCCGCCAGGCCGCGTGGACCACCGCCGCGTTCTCGTTCTCGTCCGCGACGTGCTGGACGTCGCCCTTGTGCGGACCGACCGGCATCACGTTCGTCGCGCCGTCGGACAGGAACAGCCCGGTGGACGCGTACGCGATCGTCATCAGGTGCTTCGCCACGTCGCACACCGGGTGATCCATCGACTGGTACTGGGCGGTCACGTTCGCCGACGCGGTGAAGTCGTACGTGCCGAAGTGCGCGCCCACGCACCGGCCGCGGGCGGCGCGGAGCAGCAGCGGGAGGTTCGACCGCCCGTCCGCGTCGAGCAGGGCCTGGGTGACCTCGATCATCAGCTCGATCTTCAGCGTCCCCGGCGGGAGCCCGGCCGACGCCTCGAACGCGTCGAGCACGTCGCAGTACGCCGCGACCTGCTCGGGGATCTGCGGCTTCGGCAGCGTGATCACGAACCGATCCGGCAGCTTGCCGGCGCGCTCGAGCAGCCGGGTGACGAACAGGTCGGTCGTGCGGACCGCCCGGCGCTTCAGCTCGTCGGTCATCGGCTTGACCCGGATCCCGATCCCGAACGGCAGCCCGCCGTCCGCCAGCGCCCGCGCGACCTCGTCGGCGGCGGTGATCGCGGTCTGGTCTTCCTCGCGGTCCGGGCGGTTGCCGTAGCCGTCCTCGAAGTCGATCCGGAAGTCCTCGACCGGCTCGCGCTCGAGCTTCGCCATCGTCCGGCGGTACACGGTGTGGGCGAGCCACTCGGCGGGGTGGGCGACGCGGTGGGCCCCCGGATCGGTGTCGAGCGCCGCGAGGTGAGCCCGGGCCGCGGCCCCGGTCGGGAGCTCCGCCGCCCCCGGCAGCCCGAGCGCCCGCGCGAACGCGAACGGGTCCGGGGCGTACCGGCGGAGGTGGGCCAGCGCGAGCTCGCCGAGGCGTCGCGGGGTCCCGGCGGAGAACAGGTGCGCGCCCCCGTACACGGTGTGCACCGGCTGACGGGCCGCGGGCTCCCCCGGCCAGTGGCGGGCGAACGCCTGGTTCGCGGTCGCGAGCGCGTCGAGGACCGGGTCCACGCGGGCGGGATCGAGGGACGTCTTCATCG
>JBEBJW010001052.1:0-3222 GCA_040079715.1 Myxococcota bacterium
AGGTCGCGCGCCAGCGTCTCCGGCCCGCACGACACGTACACCAGCCGATCGACCAGCCCGGCGAGCCGCGCCAGCGACGCCGGATCCGACCCGCGCCGCCCGCGGAGCCAGCCGGTCAGCGTCGGGATCGCCTCCCGCAGCGCCGGCGCGAGCACCGGGCAGTCCGGGGTGTCGAGCACCCGGTGGTCCGGGCCGTACAGCCCGATCGACACGTGGCGCTCGCCCACGTCGACCGGCAGCTTCAGCCGGTGGCGGTACCCGATCGTCCGGACCGCCGGGGCGATCGGCGCCGGCGCGGGCAGCCCGAGGTGGGGGTACCGCGCGAGCGCAGCCGCCAGGCGCTGCTCCTTGCGCCGGAGCTGCTCCGGGTACGGGCGGCCGAACAGGGGGCAGCCCGGACACCGCGGGTGGTGCCGGCAGGTCGCTGGCCCCGCCCCCGCGGAGGACTCCGGCGTCACTCGGCCTTCGCGTCGAGCTTCTTCTCGTCGAGGTCCTGCTGGCCGTCGCGGCTGTACTCGCACGCGAGCGACGGATCCGCGATCAGCATCTGGATGTGCGACCGGTCGAGCTTCTGGCGCGGGGTGACCGCGGTCACCGTCAGGCCGTGGTTCAGCGACTTCACGCCCTCGGCCACCCTCGCCGGGTCGTTGCGCTTCTGGCCCATGCACAGGCGGGTCGCGCCGAGCTCCTTCCAGTTCTCGACCTCGTCCGGCTTGCACTGGGTGGACCGCAGGTTCCACGCCTCGGACTGGTCGAGGTCGCCCCGGGTGCCGGCGATCATCTGGATGATCCACCAGTCCGGCACCAGCCGGTAGTAGATCCCGAGCGCGTGGAACGCGTCGCACGGCAGCACCTCGTTGCCGCCGAGGCTCGCGTACGTCCAGGTCGGGTGGTTCGCGACCAGCAGCCAGTCGCTCTCCACGTCCTTCGCCATGAACAGGCTCGACAGCACCCCGCGGGTGGTGCCGAGCCGCCCCATCGCCACCCCGCGGGCGAAGTGGAGGTGCGGATCGTCGGGAGCCAGCTTCAACCCGGCCTCGGCCGCGTCGAGCATCGACTGGTACCACGCGACCTTGTCGATCGAGGTGTCGGTCCGCTGGAACGTCTCGCCGATCTCGTACATGAACCGGGCCTTCAGCCAGTACAGGTCCGAGGTGGGGGCGGCCTTCAGCCGGGCGTCGCACGCCGCCAGGCCGTCCTTGAACCGACCCTGGTGGTACATCAGCTCCAGGTCGTAGTCCGGGTCGTCCGGCGGGCACTGTCCCGGGAGGACCGCCCAATCGGGTACGACGGCTGGCGCAGCCGGCGTCACAGGGCCGACCGCGGCGTCTCCGGCGGACGCGACCCCGTCGGCGGCGGCGGCGAGCGCCACGACCCATCCCAGCACCGTCACGAGGCCTCCCGTCGCGGAACACCCTGCGGTAACCCGCGCGTCCGCCGACTGCACCGGTCCGCAGCCGCTATCGGGCCGGGCCGACCGGGACCACGAACGCGTCGATCACGTTCTCGGCGAGGTCTCGCACCGTGACTTCGACCTCGGTGGCGGAGAAGTCGGCGATCACGAAGTTCTCCGTCGACTGGGCGACCGCGGTGAACCATGCGTCGTCGAACGACGAGTACAGGTCCGCGCCCGCGCCGCCGCTCACCACGTACACCGTGCCGGCGCCCGGGGCGGCCTCGGCGTCGGCCCGGATCGGCACCGACCGCTCGTACACGTGGTTGTGGCCGGCGAACACGAGCTGGGCGCCCGCCGCGTCCCACACCGGCGACCAGGCCGCGCGCGCGTCGAGGTTCGAGCCGTGGTTCGTGCAGGCCGCGTACGCCCCGCGGTGGTGCAGGCCGACCTTCCAGGTGGCGGTGGACGACGCGAACACGTCCGCCATCCACGCCGCCTGGGTGTCGATCGCGTCGTCGTCGACCACCGTGTCGTTCAGGACCGCGAGCTCCATCGTCCCGAACCGCACGTGGAACCACTGCTCGTTGTCCGGCAGCGACCACTGCGCGAAGTACTGGGTCGCGAGGAACTCGTGGTTGCCGTGCGCCGGGACGACCCGGAGGTGGGTGAGCAGCTCCCCGCCCGCGTCGAACCACCCGTCCCACTGGGACTGGATCGCGCCGAGGTCGACCATGTCGCCGGTGAACAGCACGAGATCCGGGTCGTACGTGTCGATCGTCGCGAGCACCGCGGCCCACGTCTCGTACGCGCCGCGGGTGTCGCCGGCGACCGCGATCCGGAACGTCGAGAACGCGTCCGGCGCGCCCGGGGTGGTGAACGTGTAGGTCGGCGACCAGTGGCCGTCGCCGCCGACCCGGTACCGGTAGGTCGTGGCCGGGACGAGCCCGGTGCACAGCTTGATCTCGTGGATCCGGTTCGGGCCCGGCTCGGTCAGCGTGCCGCCGAACCGGAAGCTCGCGCCGGTCGCGCGCTGGTCGAGCGGCCCGTCCGCGCCGTCGTCGACCGCGTACTCGACCACGGTGGCGAGCGTGTCGACGTCGGTGCGCCACAGGAACGACACCGAGTTCGACGGGTCCGACGACGGCATCCCGAGGCGCACCTGGAACGGCGTCGGGTCCGGCCCGAACACCGCCGCGTCGCGGTCCGGCTCCGTGCCGTCCGGGATCCCGAACGCGCCCGGCACCTCGACCCGCGACGTGCAGCCCGCCTCCGGCACCGACGTGGCGTCGTACCCGGTCGACGTCGCGTCCGCCGGGGCGAGGTCGGTCGACGGGTCCGGTCCGCCGCAGCCGGCGAGCGCGATCCACAGGGCCACCGTCACCTCCGAGCCGGCGATTGTAACAACCGGGGGGCGCGCCGGCACTGCGTGCCGTCGGCCTCCCTCCGCGCTCGCCCGCTCCGCGGGCTCGGTCCTCGCTCCGCTCGGACGGGCCTGCGGCCCCGCTCCGGTCCGCCTCGCGCGATCCGACGCCGCGCTGCCGGGTCCGCCGACGATCGGCGCGCACGGCAGAGGGGTCCCTACAGGCCTCCCCCTCGAGCGGCGCCGACCGACCGTCTCCGTCGCGGTCCGCCGCCGCCAGCCGAACCGAACGCGTCGGTCGGGTGTTGCAGCCCCCGGTACCGCGCCGCAGGAGCGTCGAGCCCGTGCACCCCCGGGGCGATCGGGCAGCGCCACACCGTGACCTCGGACCGGCCGCCGACGGCGAGGTCGTCGGATCCGTCTCCGTCGAAGTCACCGACGGCGAGGGCGTCGGCCTGGACCGCAG
>JBEBJW010001053.1:0-3219 GCA_040079715.1 Myxococcota bacterium
GCACGTCGGGGTTGGACAGGGCGCGGATCAGCCCGAGCAGGCCGATCGGCGCGACCGGCGCGGCGACGACCTCGTCGATCGCTCGGCCGAACAGCTCGCCGGTGCGGGTCGCGGCCATCAGCGACGGCGCCGCGTCGAGCAGCTCCTCGAGGTGGGCGTGGAACTCGGGCTCGGTCAGCCGCTCGACCAGGCCCGCGACCTGGTGGAACCGCGCCTCGACGTCGACGCCGCGCG
This sequence comes from Myxococcota bacterium, assembly GCA_040079715.1. Classification (GTDB taxonomy): domain Bacteria; phylum Myxococcota_A; class UBA796; order UBA796; genus JACKER01. The sequence continues at coordinate 235 of JBEBJW010001053.1, forward strand.
CGTCGAGCGTCCGCACGAGCTCGTCGAACATGTCGAACACCATCGCGGTGGTCGGCTCGAACGTCGCGGCCAGCTCGGCGAGCGGGGTCAGCTTCGGCACGAGCGCGATCAGCGCCTCGAGCTCGGCCGCCACCGGCTCGTCGGTCAGCGACTCCGCCAGCGACAGCGCGTTGCGCGCGCGGGCGTCGAGGTCGACCCCGCGCGACTGCCGTTCGGCGGCCCAGTCGTCGAGCGCGTCCACGGCGGTCGCGATCGCGGCGGGTCGAGCGAACGCGGCGAGCGGCCCGTCGAGCGCGGCGGTCAGCCGGTCGAGCCGGGCCTCGATCCGCGCCAGTCGCGCGTCGAGTCGGTCGAGTGCGGTGTCGGTCATCGGTCCCCCTGGGTGGTGCGGACCACTATGCAACCGCCGTACCAGCGCGTGTTGGCACACCGCGTGCATAGGGACGGACCAGGAGGCACGATGATCATCGAACCGCTGTTCGATCCTCGGACCTGGACGTTGACCTACGTGGTGTGGGATCGGGCCACGCGCGACGCGGTGGTGATCGACCCGGTCCTGGACTACGATCCGCTCGCCGTGCGGGTGTTCGACGAGTCGAACGACAAGGTGCTGGCGATCGTCCGGAAGAACGACCTGAAGGTCCACCTGGTGCTCGACACCCACGCCCACGCCGACCACCTGTCGGGGTTCCAGAAGCTCAAGGACGAGCTCGGGGCGGCGATCGGGATCGGCGCGCAGGTGACCCGGGTCCAGGCCGCGTTCAAGGGGCTGTTCGGGCTCGATCCGGCGTTCCCGACCGACGGATCGCAGTGGGACGTGCTCGCGACCGACGGGGTCCCGCTGCAGGCAGGCTCGCTGTCGATCGTGCCGATCCACACCCCCGGCCACACCCCGGCCTGCGTGACCTACCGGATCGGCGACGCGCTGTTCACCGGCGACGCGCTGTTCGTCCCGGACTCGGGGACCGGCCGGTGCGACTTCCCCGGCGGGTCGGCCGAGGCGCTGTACGACAGCCTGCAGAAGCTGTACGCGTTCCCGGACGAGACCCGGGTGTTCGTCGGCCACGACTACCAGCCGGGCGGTCGGGCGCTGCAGTACCAGACGACGATCGGGGCGTCGAAGCAGAACAACATCCAGCTCCGCGGCGACACGACCCGCGAGGCGTTCGTCACGTTCCGCACGGCCCGCGACGCGACGCTGCGCCCGCCGAACCTGATCTTCCAGAGCCTGCAGGTCAACGTGAACGCCGGGGTGCTCCCGGAGGCGGCCCCGAACGGGATCCGGTACCTGCGCCTGCCGATGAACATCCTGAAGTGAGCCCGGGCGGGCGCGTACGGGCCCCGGTTGCGTGAAAGGCACGAATTCGCGACGTTCGGTTGAAACAGAATGCAGTCCTGGTGCGGTTTTCTGCGCCAACCGAACACCGGCTCGGATTGCCTCTGCGTCCCGAACGCGGCTCGGGCCCAGGTCGACTTAGGCCTGGGACAGCGTGCGGGTCCAGCCGTCGTCGTACGCGACCACCAGGAACGTCCCCGACCCGTGCCGGACGAGCCGGAGCCGCTCCCCGGTCGGTCGCGCCGTCAGCCAGCCGTCCCGCGCCGCGGCCTCGAGGTCCGCGACCGTCCGACACCGTTGGAGCCGCGCGATCTCGTCGGCGTGGCGCGTCGCGTCCATCCCGCGCACCAGCGTCGCCACCCGCTCGCCGACCGACATCGCGCCCTCCCGACGGGAGGCTACTCGATCCCGAGCATCCGCAGCTTGCGCCACAGGGTCGACCGGCTCATCCCGAGCCGGGCGGCGGCCTCGCCCTTCCGGCCGTCGGCGGCCCGCAGCGCCGCGATCAACACCTCGCGCTCGGCGTCGTGCACGTCGTCCTCGCCGCGCGGGCGCAGCTCGTGGGCGTCGGTCCACGACTCCGGCGGCTCGATCCCCCGCAGCTCCGGCGCGAGGTCGTCGAGGCCGAGGATCGGCCCTTCCCCCAGCGCGAACGCCGACTCGAGGTTGTTCCGCAGCTCGCGCACGTTTCCGGGCCACGGGTACTCCCGCATCCGATCGAGCGCCTCGCGGGTGATCCCGTGGACGGCGCGGTACCCCTGCTGGTTCAGCTCGCGGACGAACGACCACGTCAGCGCCTCGACGTCCCCGGTCCGCTCGGCCAGCCGCGGCAGGTACAGCACCACCACCCGCAGCCGGTACATCAGGTCCTCGCGGAACCGCCGCTGCTCGACCTCGCGCCGGAGCGCCCGGTGGGTGGCGCTGACGATCCGGACGTCGACCGACACGGCGTCGGAGCCGCCGAGGGGGACGAACTTCCGCTCCTGCACGACCCGCAGCAGGCGGGCCTGGACCTCGAGCGGCATCTCGGCGACCTCGTCGAGGAACACGGTCCCGCCGTCGGCGAGCTGGAACAGCCCGGTGCGATCGCGGACCGCGCCGGTGAACGAGCCGCGGACGTGGCCGAACAGCTCGGACGCGAGCAGCTCGCGGTCGAGCGTCGCGCAGTTGATCGCCCGGAATGGCCGGTCGGCGCGCGGGCTCATCCGGTGCAGCGCCTGGGCGACGAGCTCCTTGCCGGTGCCGCTCTCGCCGCGGATCAGCACCGTGGCGGGGGTCCGCGCGGCCCGCCGGAGCCGGTCGAAGAACACGTCCATCTCGGGGGCGACGGTGACCATCCCGTGGACGATCCGGGGCGCGTCCAGGGGCGGTCGTACGATCGGTTGCGTCATCGTTGCAACATACCCTGACCCACCTCGGTGTGCGGAATCCCACGGCGAACGCAGGCCGAGGTCGACCGCCGCCGTGTCCCGCGACGGCACGGAACGTGCAACTCCATTGAGCAGCAAGGATTGCAGGAGGTGGCTGATGCTGGTTCAGAACGAACACCTGGTGGATCGGGTCGTGCGGGTGGTGCTCGGGCTCGGGCTGCTGTCGCTGCTCGGCGTCGGGCCGGTGCCGGGGTGGGGCCTGATCGGGCTGATCGGGTT
>JBEBJW010001054.1:0-3216 GCA_040079715.1 Myxococcota bacterium
CGCGTGGACCACCGGCGGGCGGCTCGCGGCGTTCGATCGGCTGGCGACCGATCCGGACGTCCGGATCCGGCGGTACGCGGTCGCGGCGCTGCTGGCCGAGCCCCCGGGTTCGGACCGGGATCGGTGGGCGGCGCGGGCGGCGGAGGACGTCGACCCCGCGATCTCGGTCGCGGGCGCGCTGCTCGCCGGCGAGGACGGGCTCCCGGTGCTGGTGGCGGCGATCCGCGACCCCGCGACCCCGGGCCGGCTGGCCGCGCGGGCGCTGGCGGGGGCGGCGGATCGGCTCGCGCCGGTCGCGCTCGTCGACGCGCTCGGTCGGACGGAGCTGGCGGCGGTCGCGGCCGCGGCCCTCGGACGGGTCGGGACGGCGGCGGAGCTCCCGGCGATGCGGGCGTACCGCGGACCGGCGCGGCGAGAGGTCGCCCGGGCGATCGACGCGATCGTCGCGCGGGTCGACGGCGGCTCGGGGGCCCTGTCCCTCGCCGACGGCGCGAACGCCGGGCGCCTGTCCGAGGCCGGGTCGGACCGGCGCTCCGACCGACCGTCGCCGGAAGGAGGCCGAGACGCATGAACGCGGTGGCGATCCGCGCGGTGGGTCCCTCCGCTGACGTGGCGGACGTCGCGCGGGTGATCGACGCGCTCACCGCGCTGACGGTCGACACCGTCGACGGCGGGGCGTCGATCGGGTTCCTCGGCCCGGCGAGGCCCGACCGGATCGCGGCGTTCTGGCGCCGGGTGCTGGACGCCGCCGCCCGGGGCGACCGGGCGCTGCTCCTCGCCGAGCGCGACGGTCGGATCGTCGGGACGGTCCAGCTCGCGCTCGACACGCCGGACAACGGGCCGCACCGGGCCGAGGTCGCGAAGCTGCTGGTCCATCGGGACGCGCGCCGGCGCGGGATCGCCGACCGGCTGCTGTCGGCGGTGGAGGAGGAGGCCCGGGCCCGCGGGCGAACCCTGCTGGTGCTCGACACGGTGACCGGCAGCGACGCTGAGCGGCTGTACGTCCGGTGCGGGTGGACCCGGGTGGGCGTGGTGCCGGACTACGCGCTGTTCCCCGACGGCACGCCGTGCGACACGACCGTGTTCTACAAGCGACTGGCGCCGCCGGACGCCGATCCGCGCCCTCTGGGGGCCTGACCGGCACCGCGACCCAGCGGTCCGCCGGCGTCGGCCCGCGCCAGGCGGACGGGAGGGCGCGAGCGCAGCGAGCGGTCCGAGCCGGCGCGGACCAGGACCCTCCGGGTCCGGGTCGGCGGCGGCGAGGACGGAGGGAGCGGAGCGACCGACCCCGGACGGAGGCCGACGGCGAAGCCGGGGCGCCCGACCTCCGATACCCGGCTCAGAACGTGCCGACCGCCGACAGCCGCGCGCCCTCGAACCCCGGCATCTGGCGACACTGGCCGCCGGAGCACCGGATGCCGGCCTTCTGCGCGCCGTAGAACAGCTTGAGGGTGGTGGCCTTGCCCGGCTTGAGCTGGAGCTCCCCGCCGGCGTACACCGGGCCGGACACGTTGCCGGTGGTCGACACGAGCGGGTTCGTGGTGGTGTCGACGAACGCGGTCAGCGCGACCGCCGACTTGTACGCGAGGCCCCAGCTCGTCTCGGCCTCGAAGTAGTCCCGCTGCTGGAGCGCGTTCACCCCCCAGTGGAACGACTCGGCCTGGATCGCCACGTCGCCGGACAGCCCGCCGCCGAGCGGAAACTTGAACGCGAGGTCGCCGTGGGCCTGCCGGTCGGCGCCCTCGGTGTCGCCGTCGCGATCGTCGAAGCGGACCCCGCCGTTCAACAGCATCGCGAGCTCGCCGTCGAGCCACTCGAACCCGGCCGTCGGGTGGACGATCGTCTCCGGCACGTCGTTGAAGTGGGCGCCGCCGGTGTCGAGGTCCCGGAACGCGGCGACGGCGACGTACGGGACGAGCTTCTGCGGGACCGCCGACCAGTCGACCTGGACCCGCCCGCCGTACACGTCGTTCGAGTTCAACGTCGCGGACGAGTCCTCGGTCACGACCCGCTCGTACTCGAGGGTCGGCGCGACCGCGATCTCGTACAGCTCGGGGCCGAGGGTCGCGTTGATCCGCTCGGACTGATCGTACCGCTTGCCCTCGATCAGCACCACGAACGGGCCCGGGTAGAACGACGTGGACCCGTACAGCGCGTAGCCCACGTCGGCTGCGTCGTCGGTCGGCGACGGCTGGTTCTGCCCGAACCCGAACACGTCGCCCTCGACGAACGCGTCGACCCCACCGACCCCGACCACCTCGGCGGTCGCGCCCCCGGCGACCACGTCGAACGGCTCGAGCTCCTCGACCGACGCGGAGAACCCGGGATCGGCGACGAAGTCGTACACCACGGCGTGGGCGCCGAGGTTCGCCGGACCGAGTCCGAACCGCTCGGCCCGGACGCCCGCGACGAGGTGCCGCCGGTCGCCCTGGAGCAGGACGTTCGGGTTGTCCTGGAACACCTGCTGCTTGTTCGCCTGGCCGGCCACGAGCGTGATGTCCCACGCGCCGGGCCGCAGCACCGCCTTCGCGCCCTGGACCGAGGTGTCGATGTCGATGTCGACGTTCCGGTTGAGGTTCAGCGCGATCCCGCGGCCGAACGCGACGTAGCTGTCGCCGAGGGACAGCGAGCCCCAGTCGCCCTCGACCGTCGCCCGGACCTTCTCGAGGTTGGCGTACGCGGTGTCGCCGAGCCGACCGGACCCGAACACGTTCGGCAGGCCCTCGGTGGTCAGATCCCGCTCGAGGTACAGCACGTCGTCGAGGTAGTACCGGTCGCCGAACAGCGCGACCTCGTCGATCTGCGCGGCGAAGCTCCACGCGCCGACGGTGGCGTTGGCGTTCAGCCGGTTGACCTGCTCGACGTAGTCGAACACCGGGACGTCGGCCGGGTCCGGCAGGCGCTGATCGAGCTGCCAGTACCGGAGCTCGAAGTCGTCGACGAACGACACCGCCCGCCCGCCCGCTGCCCCCGGGTCCGCGTCGGCGCCGGCGTCCTGCGCGCGCGCGGCCCCGGACAGGGCGACCCACCACGTGACCACGTCCACCTCGTGGGACGTTCTACCCGACCGCCCGCGGCGTGCGCCAGCGCCGCGCCCGTCGCGCGAGTCCCTCTTCTGGTCCCAGAGACCGGGTCGGCGGCGCGGGGCGATGGATGGATGCCGCTGGCGCCCGGTCCCGGTCGGCGGTGCGGGCGATGGATGGATGCCGCTGGCGC
>JBEBJW010001055.1:0-3213 GCA_040079715.1 Myxococcota bacterium
TCGGTCAGGGCGCGGTGCAGCGCCGCGTCGAGGTCTCCGGCGGCGGCGAACGCGTCGAGCGAGGCGGCGATCGCGGCCTCGGCCTCGCGGATCCGGGCGAGGGCTGCGGCGCAGTCCGCGCAGTCGGCGAGGTGGGCGGCGATCCCGTCGTCGCGGTCGAGCTCGGCGAGCGACCGCTCGCGCAGCGCGGCGCGGACCGCGTCACACCGGGCCATGGTTCACCCCGTTCAGCAGCCCGACCACGTCGGTGCCCCGCAGGACCTCGGCCCGGATCGTCGCCCGCCCCTGGTGGAGCAGCGCCCGGGCCGTCCCGGCCGCGATCCCGAGCACCACCGCCGCCTCGGACGGGGTGTGCCCCTGGCGATCGCACAGGTCGAGCAGCTGGCGCTGGCGCGGGGTGCACTGGTCGAACGCCGCGAGCGCGCGCTCCGCCGTGCGCGAAAGGTCGAGCGCCCGGTCGAGGTCGGACGCGTCGGGATCGGCGCCGCGATCGGTCGGCTCCCGGACCTCCGGCTGCTTCGCGCGCTGATCGCGGGCCGCGTTCCGAACCACCGCGTGCAGCCACGGGGTGAACGGGCGATCCCCGGTCCAGGTGCCGAGGTGGCGGATCATCCGGACCAACGCCTCCTGCGACGCGTCTTCGGCGAGGCTCCGGTCGGCGAGCTCGAGCAGGGCCCACCGCCGGACCCACGGCCAGACCGCGGCCGCGAGCGCGGCCAGCGCGGCCCGATCGCCCGCCTGCGCCCTCCGCGCGTGGTGGCTCCACCCCGGTTCGTCCACCCGTCCTCCGAATCCCCCTACCGGGACCGACCGTCGGGCGCTTAGCACGACTTCCCTGAGGCTCGTGCGCCGCCGCGCGCCGACCGGACCGGCCGATCGCGGGCCCGAAGTGCCGTTCGGCGCTGCGAGACCCGGTCGGGCGGCCCGCGACGCGATACACCGACGGCCGATGTGGGCCGAGGCCGTCGAGTTCAGCGCGAGGATCGTGCGCCGGCTGCGCGCCGCGACCGTGACCGGCGCGGTGCTGGCGGGGTGCGCCGTGCTCGTGCTGGTCCACCAGTGGTACCACCGCGACTTCCTGATCGACGACGCCGGGATCTGCTTCGCCTACGCCCGGAACATCGCGTCCGGGGAGGGGATCGTCGCGATCCCCGGCGGCGAGCGGGTCGAGGGGTTCTCGGATCCGACGTGGATCGCGGTCCTGGTGCTGTTCCAGTGGCTCGGGTTGTCCGGGTTCGTGGTCGCGAAGCCGCTGGCGGCGCTGTTCGCGGTCGCGGGGGTGCCCCTGGTCCACCGGCTCGCGGTCCGGGCGATGCCCGACCACGACGGTCCCGCCGCGCTGTTCGCCCCGATCGCGTTCGCGCTGTCGGCCCAGCTCGCGATCTGGAGCGCGTCCGGGCTCGAGAACGGCCTGTGGTGCCTGCTGCTCGCGTGGGCGATCCTCGCGACGGTCGACGACGCCACCACCGGGCGGTTCCTCGGGTCGTCGGTCGCGTGGCTGCTGCTGTCGTGGACCCGGCCGGAGGGCCTGGTGTACGCCGCGTGCGGGGCGTTCTGGTACCTGGTGATCCTGTCCGGCAGCGGCAAGCCGATGCGCCGGCCGGTCGCCCTGTGGCTCGCGGTGTTCTGGGTCCCGACGATCGCGCTCGAGCTCGCGCGGCTGTGGTACTTCGCCTGGCCTCTGCCGAACACGTGGTACGCGAAGATCGACACCCGGGCCACGTTCCCGCTCCGGTGGACCGAGCGCGGCTGGCTCCAGGTCCGCGAGTTCGCCCGGCGGCTGTGGCACGGGTTCTGGCTGCCGCTGTACGTGCTCGGGCTGCTCGGGCTCGGCGGCAGGCGCGGCCGGATCGCGATCGCGGTGATCGTGGTGGTCGGGATCGCGTTCCTGTGGCCCCCGCCGGACAACCTCGCCGCCCTGTCGATCTGGCCGACCCTCCCAGCCGCCCCGGTCCAGTGGCTGGTGGCGCGGATCGTGCTCGTGGTCGGGGTGCTGGTGCTGCTCCCGCTCGCGGCGATCGGTCGGCCGGGGTGGGAGGTCCGGGTGCTGTGCTGGCACACCGCGGCCCTCGCCGTGCTGTTCTCGGTGTACGCGAACGGCGACTGGATGGGCGGGTTCCGCTGGATGAGCCTGCTCGTGCCGTCGGTGGCGGTGCTGTTCGCGTGCGGGCTGCGCGAGGTGGTCGACGCGGTGGCCGCGTGGGCCGCCCGGCCGGTCCCCGAGCCGGTCCCGGGGGGCGAGGTCGAGCCCGACTGGGACGCGCTGGTCGACGATCCGGCGCTCGCCGCGAAGTCCGCCGCCGGCCCGGAGGACGCGACGTACCTGCTGCCGCGGCCGAAGCGGGTCCCGCAGCGCCCGGCGCCGCGGGCTGCTGCGGGCGGAGACCGGTGGGGCACGGCCGGGTGGCTCGTCGCCGCGTTCGGGGTCGGGTCGATGATCCCGCCGAACCTCGCCCAGTCGCGCGACCACCGCCGGTTCAACGCGGACGAGACGGTGCCGCGGATCGCGCTCCGGGCGGCGTTCACGAAGTCGATCGTCGACCGGACGTTCCACGAGGGCCGCGTCACGAACCTCGAGATGGACCAGGGCGGCCACCTGTGGTTCCGGCCGGAGTGGACCGAGCTCGACATGGCCGGGCTGATCGACATCCCGATGTCCCGCCACACCTACGACCAGCGGCCGTTCGTCGAGGAGTACGTGTTCACCGAGCACACCCCGACGTTCGCCCACGTCCACGGCTGGTGGGCGAAGTACACCGCGTTCCAGAGCTACCCGCAGTGGAAGGACTACGTCGCGCTGCCGCTCCACCGCGACCTGCCGCCGGCGCCGCCGTGGCACGACGGGATGTACGCGCACCGGAGCCTGTTCGCCGCGCCGAGGTGGGCCGGGACGCCGCGGAAGACCGGGTTCGCCGACGGGGTCACCCTCGAGGGGTTCGACGTCCCGGCGGACATCTGGTCGCGCGGGGGCGAGGGGTTCGTCGAGCTCGGGTTCGGGTCGCGGGCGCGCGCCGCGGGCGAGGAGCCGCGGGTGATCGGGTTCCTGACCGAGGGGCGCGAGGTGGTGGCGTCGTGGGACCTGCCGGTCGGGTACGGGCTGCTGTCGGCCGATCAGTGGCGGACGGACGTGCTGATCGGGCGGTACGCGGTCCACGTGCCCGCGGAGGTCGCGCCGGGGCGGTACGAGCTCGGGTTCGTCGCGCTGTCCGCCGA
>JBEBJW010001056.1:0-3212 GCA_040079715.1 Myxococcota bacterium
GCTCGACACCGCGTGGATCCTGTACTGGACCGGGGTCGGGGTGACCGCCGCGGGCTGGGCGACGATCGGGGTCGGCGACGACGGCCTGTTCTCGGCCGGGGTGATGACCGCGGCGAACGTGGCGCTGATCGGCGCCGGCGCGATCGCCGCCGACCGGTTGGCTGCCGGTGACCAGCGTCGTCCGCGGACGGTGGTGATCCCGATCGCCACCGGCACGTTCTGACGGCTACGATCCACCGATGGCACCCGGTCCCGACCACGACCACGATCCGCAACCCCCGCTCGACCCGCTCGACCTCGTCGGCCAGTGGCGGACCGTCCCCGGCACCCACACCGCGCTGTACGACGAGTGGATCCGGTTCGATCCGGACGGCACCGGCGCCCTCCACCTCGACGGTCCCGCGCTCGACCTCGCGTTCACCTGGCGCGGGGCGGGTCCGGGGGTCGTCGCGTGCCGGGAGCGCGTGCCGGACGGCGACGAGCCGGCGGACGAGGTCCGGATCCGGTTCGACCAGGTCCGGGTCGCGACCGACACCGGAGCGGTCCTGGCGCTGCGCGAGCGCGGGACGGACGGGTTCTGGCTGCTGTCCACCCCGATCGTGCGGGCGACCGGTCGCGGGTGACGTCCCGGGGCTCCACTCAGGTCCCGCAGGACGGTCCGTCGAGCAGCGGCGCCGCCGGAGCGCCGTCCGTCGGGTCCGGGTCGTCCTGCCACCGGCTGTCGAACGCCAGCCCGGCGAGCTGGTCGTCCATCGCCTGGTGGAGCCGGTCGTACGCCGCGAACGCCTCGTCGGTCAGCCCGCACGGCAGCAGGTCCGGCCCCTCGTCGACCGCGCCGTCGGCGTACGCGAAGAACTGCTCCCGGTCGTTGATCGCGTCGTACACGAGCTTGTACCGGTCGTCGCGGACCGCCCGAACGTCCAGCAGGTACGGTCCAGGCCCGGACGGCGCGATCAGCTCGGCGTACAGCACGTCGCGGTCCGCGGGCCGGGTCGGGTCGGCGAGCACCGGCAGCAGGCTCACCCCGTCGAGCCCGAGCGGCTGATCCGGGTCGAGCACCGACGGCAGGACGCCGAGGTCCGTGCCGACCAGCGCCGCGACCGTCGGCAGCACGTCGACCACGTCCACCAGCGCGTCGGACACCACCCCGCGCGCCCCGACCGCCGGCCCGGTCACGATGAACGGCACCCGCAGCCCCGCGTCGTAGATCGTCCCCTTCGAACGGGCCGGATCGAACGGCGGCTCGACCGCGAGCTCCGGCGTGCCGTTGTCCCCCACGAACAGCACCGTCGTCGCGGCGCGGACCTCCGGCGACATCGCGCCGATCAGCCGCCCGATCTCGGTGTCCATCGCCTCGACGATCGCCCGCTCCCGCCGCGACACCGGCGTCTGCGCGGTCAGCGTCCGGTCGGTGTGCAGCTCCATCGGCGGGACGTCGTACGGGCCGTGGGCGGCGCTGAACGCGACCTGCATCACCCACGGCGACGCCATCGCGTCGAGCCGCCCGATCGCGTCGTCGACGTTGTCGGTGGTCACGTAGGTGGTGGTCGGCACCACGCGCCCCGCCGGGTCGACCTTCTGCCAATTGGTGTACCCGGTCGGCGCGTCCGGCTTCGGGCCCCACCACACCCCGATGTTCCCGAGCGGCCCGGCGAACCAATCCCACCCCTGGACCCGCGGCCCGCGGGCGCCCGACGGGCTCTGGAACGAAGACAGGTGCCACTTGCCGACGAACGACGTGTCGTACGCCGCCACGCTGCTCAGCGCCGCGACCTCGGCGAGGGTGGTCTGGGCGGGGTCGAGCTCGTGCGGGCTCGCGGTGATCGCCTCGTTCGACCCGAGTCCGGTCCGGCGCGGCATCCGTCCGGTCTGGAGCGCGGCGCGGGTGGGCTCGCAGAACGGCAACGCCCACGCGTTCGCGAACCGGACGCCGTCGGCGGCGAGGCGATCGAGGTTCGGGGTGTTCGGTGGGTTCCCGACGACCCCGTATGCGTTGACCTTGTCGACGCCGACATCATCGGCGACCAACACCAGCACGTTGGTCGTCCCCGGGGTGACCAGCGGAGCGGAGCTCGGCGCGGATCCCACCGGGGGCGCGTCGATCTCCAGCCCGCCGAGCGGATCGGCCAACGACGGACGGGTGTCGGGTGGGGCGACGCACGCGGCCAGCAGGGTGATCATCGGACCTCCTGCCCGCCCTATGTCACCCGCGTCCGGGACGTCACACGACGCCGGACGACTCCACGAACCACCGGACGGTCCGATCGGTCCCCTCCGCCATCGGGACCCGCACCCGGTACCCGAAGTCGCGCCTGGCGGGCGCCATCGAGTACCAGTGCGACCGGGCGAGGGCCACCGCCAGGAACCGCGTCATCCGCGGCTCGCCGGGCAGGCGCAGCGCCCGATGCGCGACCTCGAGCGCCCCGCCGAGCAGCTTCGCCGCCCCGAGCCCGATCTTCCGGGTGACCGGCGGCGCACCGACCCGCTCGAGCAGCGCGTTGGTCCAGCTCCACAGCACGACCGGCTCGTCGTTGCTGACGAAGTACGCGTTGCCGGCGGCCGGGCTCGCGGGGTCGCGGAGGGCGTCGGCGGCGTCGAGGTGGGCCCACGCCGCGTTGTCGACGTACGTGAGGTCGACCACGTTGGTGCCGTCGCCGATGATCCTGAGCTGGCTGGCCTTCGCGCGGGCGACCACCCGCGGCAGGAGGTGGTTGTCGCGCGGGCCGATCACCAGGTGCGGCCGGATCGCCACCGTCTTCAGCGCCGAACCATTCGCGGCGCGCACGAGCTGCTCGGCCCGGGCCTTGGTCTCACCGTACAGCGACTCCCACCGCTCGGGGTACGGGGCCTGCTCGATCCCGAGCGCGTCGCGGGCGTACCCGATCACCGACGGCGTGCTGGTGTACACCACGCGCCCGACGCCGCCGGCGAGGCACGCGTCGAGGACGTTGCGCGTCCCGTCGACGTTGATCGAGGTGAACACCTCCCGGGTGCCCCAGAACCCGGCGAGCCCGGCGACGTGGTGGACGACATCCGCGCCGGCGATCGCGGTCCGCACCGCGTCCGCGTCGCGCAGATCGATCGACCGGCCGACCGCCCCGAGCGCCTCGACCTCCGGGTACCGGCCGCGCGCCAGGAACGACACCTGGTCGCCCCGCTCGACCAGCAGCTCGACGATCCGCCGCCCGAGGAACCCGCCGCTGTCTCTTATA
>JBEBJW010001057.1:0-3210 GCA_040079715.1 Myxococcota bacterium
GCCGGGGACCACGTCGACCTGCTGGTCACGACCCGCACCGGCGGGCGCGTCCGGACCCGGACGGTCCTCGAAGGTCGGCGGGTGGTCGCGGTGCGGGCAGACGCCGAGCGGGGTGTGGTCCTCGCCCTGTCACCCGACGAGGCCGATCGGACCCGGCGGGCGCTCGATGCGGGCGCGCCCACGCTGGTCCTCCGGAGCGAAGCGGACTTCCCTCCGGGTCCGACGACCGGTGACGGCGCCCCCCTTGCGGACGGCGTGCCGCTCCGGTCGGGCTCGCGCTGAGCGAGTCGCGACGTGGACGGGCCGCCCGAGGTGCCCCGCGGACGACCGGTGTGCGACGGCCGCGACAGCCTGCGCGACCGATCGGTCGGGGTCAATGCGCGGCGGCCCAGGTAGGCCCGACGCCCACCTCGACCACCAGCGGCACGTCGAGCGCGACCGCCCCCTCCATCGCCGCCTTCACCACCGGGACCACCGCGTCGACCTCGTGGGACGGCACGTCGAGGACCAGCTCGTCGTGGATCTGGAGCACCAGCCGCGCCCGCGAGCCCCGGTGGCGGAGCGCGTGGTCGACCCGGAGCATCGCGATCTTGCACAGGTCCGCCGCCGACCCCTGGATCGGGCTGTTCGTCGCGATCCGCTCGCCGTACGACCGCTCGGTCGGATCGTTGCTGAACAGCTCGGGGATGTACCGCCGGCGGCCGAGCACGGTGGTCACGAACCCGCGCTTGACCGCGTCGTCGACCACCTCCCGCCGCCAGTCGGCGACCCCGGCGTACCGGTCGAAGAACGCGGCGATGTACGCCCGGGCCTCCGCGACCGGGATCCCGAGCTGGCGGGCGAGGGCCAGCGGGCCCTGGCCGTAGATCGTGGCGAAGTTCACCGTCTTCGCGATGTCCCGCTGGCGGGCGTCGATCTCGTCCGGCGCCAGGTCGAACAGCGCCGACGCGGTCGCCCGGTGGATGTCGCGCCCGTCGCGGTACGCGGCGACCAGTTCGGGATCGCCGGTGACGTGGGCGAGCACCCGGAGCTCGATCTGCGAGAAGTCCGCGCTGATCAGGAGGTTGCCGTCCGACGCGACGAACGCCTCCCGGACCTCGCGGAACTCCTCGGTCCGAACGGGGGTCCGCTGGAGGTCGGGCTCGGTGGTGATCAGCCGCCCCGCCGCGCCGACCGTCTGCTGGAACGTCGGGTGGATCCGCCCGTCCGGCTCGATCGCGGCCTGGAGCACGTCGGTGTAGGTGTGGATCAGCTTGTCGACGGTCCGCCAGCGGGACACCGCGGGGATCACCGGGTGCCGGTCGGCCAGATCGTCGAGGACCTCGGCGTCGACGGCGTACCCGGTCTTGGTCCGGCGGACGATCGGCAGCCCGAGCTCCTCGAACAGCACCTGCCCGAGCTGCCGGTGCGAGCCCGGGTTGAACCGGCGCCCGGCGAGGGTCGCGATCGCGTCGGTCAGCGCCGCGCGCTCGTCCGCGAGGCGCGCCCCGATCGTCGCCAGGATCTCCGGCGCGATCCGGACCCCCGCGAGCTCCATCCGGGCGAGCACGTCCGACAGCGGCAGGTCCACGTCGTGGAGCAGGTCCCACAGCCCCTCCGCCTCGAGCCGCGGCGCGAGCGCCCGCCACGCCGCCCCGGTCGCGTCGGCGCAGTGACACGACCACGCCCCCGCCTTGTCGATCGTCAGGTCGACGAACCGCCGGCGCTGCTTTCCGGTCCCGAGCAGCCCGCGGATCGGCTGGAGCCCGACGTGGAGGTACTCGCGGGCGATCTGCTCGAGCCGGTGCGGCAGGTGCTTGGTCGGGTCGACGAGGTAGCTCGCGAGCGCCGCGTCGCCGACGACTCCGCGGAGCGCGATCCCGTGCCGGGCCAGCGCGACCGTCGCCCGCTTGCCCTCGTGGGTCGTCTTCGGGCGGGTCGGGTCCTCGAGCCAGTCGTGCAGGACGTCGAGCCCGTCGAGCCCGAGGTGGGTCCCGGGGCCGGCGAACGGGAAGTACAGGCCGGTGCCGAGCGCGGGCGACAGCGCGATCCCGATGATCGGGCCGCGGAGGTGGTCCGGCTCGTCGATCAGCACGTGGAGCGCGGTCGGGTCCGGCCCGTGGCACTCGGCCGCGAGCGCCGCCCGGGCCATCTCCGGGGTGTCGCACACGAAGTACCGGATCGGGGTCTGCTTCGGCAGGCGGGTCGCGGCGGACGGCGACAGCAGCGACCAGAACTCGAGCGCGAGGTAGATGTCGTCGAGGTCCTCCGGGGCGGGCAAGGCGATCTTCAGGTCGTCGAGGCCGACCGCGAGCGGCACCTCGACGTTCAACGTCGCGAGCCGGCGCGACAGCTCGGCGATCGCCCGGTGCTCCCGGAGCAGGTTCCCGGTCCGACCCGGCATCCCGGCGTCGGCGGCGGCGAGCACCGCGTCGAGGGTCCCGTGCTCGGCGAGCAGCGCGGTCGCGGTCTTGTCGCCGATCCCCGGCACCCCCGGGATCCCGTCCACCGCGTCGCCGACCAGCCCGAGCAGGTCCGGCAGCCGCTCCGGCGGGACCCCCCACTTGCGGAACACGGTGTCCGGGTCGTACAGGACCTCCTTGGTCGAGTCGAGCATCCGGACGTCGTCGCCGACGAGCTGCGCGAGGTCCTTGTCGCCCGACACCACCCACACGTCGTGGCCGGCGGCGAGCGCCCGGCGGCACAGCGTGCCGATCACGTCGTCCGCCTCGACCCCCCGCTCGCGGACGATCGGGAACCGGTGCGCCCGGACCAGCGCGTCGATCGACGGGAGCTGCGCGACCAGCGCGTCGGGCATCGGCGGGCGCTGGGCCTTGTACGCCGGGAACAGCCCGGACCGGAACGTCGGCCCCCCCGCGTCGAACACGACCGCCCCGTACGCCGGCAGCCGTCCGGCGAGGACCTTCCGGAACATCTGGGCGAACCCGTACGCGGCGTTCGTCGGCAGACCGGCGGTGGTCTTGAGGTTCGCCGGGATCGCGTGGTACGCCCGGAACAGCAGGCCGGTCCCGTCGACCAGGACCACCCGCTCGCCGCGGCTCACCGCCCGGGCTCGCGGTCCCCTGCGCGCTGTTGCTCGAGCTCGCGCAGCTCCAGGACCGCGTCGTTCGCGTCGCGCAGCGCGGCCCCGTCCGCCAGGAACCCGGACTGCGCCACCATCCACTCGCAGGCCGCGATCCCGAGGATCGTCGCCGCCACCCACGGCAGGCC
>JBEBJW010001058.1:0-3209 GCA_040079715.1 Myxococcota bacterium
GGGCGGCGTGGGCCCCGACGGACGGGCTGCCCGAGTCGGCCGGGGCGTACCGCCCGCGGTGAGCCGCGCTGTGCCGAGGGGCTCAGGGTGGGGCCCCCCCACGAAGGGCTCAGCGGCTCAGCGGCTTCGGCGCAGGATCTCGCGGGTGAACGACGGGCGGAGGTAGAACCCGCGCGGGGTCTCGCGGACCCACCCGGCGTCCTCGTCGAGCGCCCACACCGTGTCGTCCGCGTCCTGGGCCTTCGGGCGGACCTGAAGAACCCTCCCCCGGCGCCCGTCGACCTGCCACAGCTCGCCCGACGCGACCAGCGACACGAGCTCGTCCCAGTCGGCCCGCAGCGCCGCGTCGTCGTCGGCGGTCGGGCTCCACACGATCGGCGCCCCGACCACCCGATCGCCCGGGGCGTCCGCGCCGCCGAGCGGGATCCACAGCACCCGGCCGAGCTTCCGGCGGACCCACGAGCCGTCCCATCCCCCCAACACCGCCGGATCGAGCGGCATCGTGCACACGTAGGTCGACTCGGTCGGGACCCCGCGCGGGTCGATCGGGACGGTCTTCAGCTCGATCCCGAGGTGCGGGAAGTCCGGCTCGGCCCGCGACGCCGCGGTTGCGCCGAGGAGCTGCTCGAGCAGGCCCCCGGCCCACCCCTTCGCCCGGCGGGGGTCGTCCGGGATCGCGATCCACCGCGTCCGCGCGAGCTCCCCGAGGGTGTACCCCGCGATCGCGTCGGCCCGCGCGACGAGCTCGGCCTCCGACCGCGGCGGGGCGACGCTCACGGGTGTCGGCCCGGTACACCCGGGTGGCGGATCCCTTCGCGGACGGCGTGGCGACGCAGGCGGTTCCAGGTGTCCTCGTCCGGGACGCCGTCGAACGCGTCGTACGGCGGGTGGACCTCGGGCACCCGGTCGAGCAGGTGCCCGGCGACGGTCAGGAGCGTCGCGCGGGGGACCACGATGTACCGCTGCTCGGACGGGTGGACCACCGACACGAGGTCCGACTCCGGCAGCCAGCCGCGGACCGGCGCCCACTCGGCGTGGCTCCACGACAGGTCGCCGTCCGCCGGGTGGAACAGCCCGTACGGCGCGACGAACAGGTCGACCCCGTGGCGGGCGTGGCGCTCGACCAGCAGCTCCTTCAGCTCGGCGTAGCTGCGGCCGCGGGTCCGGATCGCGAGCTCGTAGAACGCGTCGCGCATCGGGTGGTCCGGCGGGGGCAGCCACTCGGACCACCGCCCGTCGCGCAGGGTGACCGGTTGGAGCGTGATGCTCGGCCGCTCGACCACCTGGAGCGCGATCTCGAGCAGCCGGTACAGCCCGCCGACGCGGTCCGCGCCGGTGATCACCAGGGTGTCGCGGTTCGCGACCAGCGCGACCGGGTCCCCGTCGACCCCGAGCCGGGCCACCTCGTCGGTCAGCAGCATCCGGGCGCTGTCGTAGCAGTCCCCCGCCGCCGCGACGAACACGCCGTCGCCGACGGACCGGAACGGGGCCGGGGCGCTCGCCCGGAGGTTGTCGACCGCGATCGCCAGCGCGGCGTCGACGTCGATCCCCCACGCGGCGAGCTGGTGCCCGGGGAGCCCGACGATGTTCGTCGGCGTGTCGTACACGACCTCTGCGCCGAGGTCGGTCGACACCGGGACGAACGCGTGCAGCCCGTCGGGATCCGCGCCGTCGGCCTCGAGCTGGAGCCGCTCGATCACCAGGTGGGCCCGCAGGCGGATCCGCGGCCGGAGGTGCGGTCGGGCGGCCGCGAGCGACGGCGGCACCGGCGACGGGCGGCTCGCGTCGACGATCGCCCGGGCGGCGTGGAGCACGATCCGCTCGCGGTCGTCGTCGGAGGCGTGCTGGTAGTCGTCGAACCACGCCCCGAGCCAGCTCACCACCGACGGCCCGACCCGGAGGGCGAACTGGTCGCCGTCGAGCTCGGCCACGACCCCGACCGCGCCGAGGATCGACCGGATCCGCAGCGCGAACCCGTCGCGCTCGTGCCGGTCGTGGGCCGGGTCCACCCCGGTGTCCGGACGCCCCGAGGCGCCCGCCGAGGCCGTTCGAGGGGAGCCTCCGCGGGCCTGCATCCGCGTCAGCAGCTTGCTGAAGAAGGTGGACACCGGGACCCCCTCCTGTCGAGAGCGTACCGCCGATCGGCGATCGGGATACAGCCGGGACCGATGGACGAGATCAACCGGCGGTTCGCCGAGGCTCAGCGGGCGGACGCCCGGCGCCGGCGCGAGGCGATGGAGCCGGATCCCGCGCGCCGGGAGCCGGTCGACGACGGGGCCGACGCGCCGGACCTCGGCGATGCGGCGCTCCCCGAGGGTTCCGGGCCGCTGACGCTCGAGAAGCGCGCCGGAGAGTGGCGGTACTACCTGCTGGACCGTCGGATCCGGGTCGGCGACCCGGTCGAGCTGTACGCCAACCCGGCGATCGGGTGGGTCCGCGGGACGTTCCAGTGGGGCCGCCGGAACACCTCCGCCCCGACGGTTCGGATCCCGGCGACCGATCCGGACGATCCGACGCGGATCCTCGGCGAGATCGAGCTCGGGCTCCCCGCAGCGGCGGTGTGCCGGTGGCCGCGGCCGTGACCCTGGCTCCGTCGTTGGTCGCGGCGCTCACGTTCGGCGGGTGCCATCCGGACGACAGCGCCGAGGTCGCGGCCCTCGCCGCGGCCCGCGCGTCCGCGCTCGCCGAGCCGGCCCCGGTCGGACCGGACTTCGCGCCGGACCTCGCCGTGCACCTCGCCCCGACCACGGTGGCGCGGGCGATCGAGCTCGGGCTCGACGACCTCGGGCCGATCGACCCGACGTGGCCGGTCGGCGGCGGGATCACCGTCCACCCGGACCTCCGGGTGACCCGCCTCGCGGTGACCGGCCCCGGGACGCGGTGTCCGCCGGCGGGGACCCGCGGCGGTGGGTGCCTCGCCGCCACCGCCCACCTGTCCGGCACGGTGACCACCACCTCGCCGCTCGGGTCGCTCGCGGTCCCGACCGAGGTCGAGGCCGCGCTGGAGGCGGCGGTCGACACCGCGCTCGATCTGAAGTGGATCCGGGTCGAGGCCCGCCCGATCGCGGTGACCGGGATCGACGTCCGGATCGACCCCGGGTCCGGGACGCTGCCGGTGCTGGACCTGCCGGAGGCGCTCGTCGAGCGGCTCCGGGTCGCGGTCGAGCGGGTGGTGGTCGCCGGTCCGCCCCGCCGGATCGCGTCCCTCC
>JBEBJW010001059.1:0-3208 GCA_040079715.1 Myxococcota bacterium
ACGCGCCGCGGAGCGCGGGATCGAGGCGAAGCCGCTGAAGGTCAGCCACGCGTTCCACTCCCCGGTGTTCGCCGGCCTCGACCCCGAGCCGTGGCTCGCCGCGATCGACGTGCACGCGCCGGGTGCGGTCGCCGTCGCGTCCGGGATCGCCGATCACCCGTACCGGTCGCGCGCCGACGCGATCGACGTGTTCCGTCGCCACGCCACCGCGCCGGTCCGGTTCGGCGCGCTGCTCGACCAGTGCCACGACCTCGGGGCCGACGTGTACCTCCAGGTCGGCGCTGGCGGCCCGCTCGCCGCGTTCGCCCGCAAGGGCGCGGCCCGCGACGCCCGGTTCGTCGGGACCCTCGCCTCGACCGACGACGCCGACGGCGGCCGGTCGACCCTCGAGGCGCTCGGCTGGCTGTGGGTCCACGGCGTGGCGCTCGATCCCCGCCCGATCACCGCCGCGGCGACGGTCGCGAGCCTGCCGCCGATCGAGCTGCCGCGCGAGTTGTACTGGCCGGTCAAGGACGAGGTCCAGCTCGCCCTCCGGGTCGACAAGGCGGCGCCGAAGGCCCCGGGCACCCCCGGGACCGGGGCGTCGTCGACATCCGCACCGAGCTCCGCCCCGTCGGAGGCGCCCGCGGCCGAGGTCGCCGGCGCGGACGAGGTGTACGACAAGGTCGCCGGCGTGGTGTCGAAGGTCAGCTCGTACCCGCGGGCCGCCCTCCGACCGGATCTCGGCCTGGTCGACGACCTCGGGTTCGACAGCCTGATGGTCGCCGACCTCGCGACCGGCCTCGCCGAGGCGTTCCCGGCGCTCGGGGGGCTGCCGCAGGAGCTCCTGCTGAACCGCCCGACGGTCCAGGCGATCGTCGATCATGTCCGCACCGCCCGGTCCGGCGGGGTGTCCGCCTCCGACGACGACGCGCCGCTGCTCGGGTACGTCCCGCGGTGGGTCCCGTGCCCGCTGCCGGAGACCCACCCGCCGGCGCCCGGCGCCCTGCTCGGGTGGACCGTGCTCCAGCTCGGCGAGCGCGACGCGGAGATCACCTCCGCGCTGAAGCACGCCGGGGCGAACGTCACCCGAAAGGCGAAGGCGCCGGTCCACGCGATCGTGGTGATCGCGCCGGACGAGGGGCCGCCGACGTCGGCGGTGTACGCGGGCGAGATCCCGGCGCCGAACCGGGCCGCCGCGCTGATCCGCGAGCTCGACGATCAGGTCCGTCTCGGGGGCAGCCCGGCGGTGATCGTGATGCGGTCGGTGTCCGACCCGTGGTCCGAGGGCGAGGCCGGCGTCGTCCGCGCGGTCGCCCGCGAGTGGCCGCACCGGGTGGCGAAGGTCCTGTCGTTCGACGGGATCGCGCCGGCGTTCCGGGCCGCCCGGCTGGTCCAGGAGCTGGTGAGCGAGGATCGGTCGGTCGACGTGGCGTGGACCGCCGACGGCCGCCAGGTGTCCGGCCAGGCCGTCGCCGAGCCGATGCCGCGCTGGACGCCGTCCCCGGGCGACAAGGTGCTGGTCACCGGCGGGACGCGCGGGATCGGCGCGAAGCTCGCCGCCCGCCTCGCGGACGCCGGCGTGACGGTGGTCGTGGTCGGTCGCGGGGCAGCGGACGTCGATCCGCGGCTGGTCGCGGTCGCCGCCGACGTGACCGATCGGGCGGCGCTGACCCGGGCCCTCGCTCCCCACCTGCCGTTCGCGGCGGTGATCCACGCGGCCGGCGTGCTCGCCGACGGTCCGCTCGGCAAGGTCGACCCCGCCGAGGGCGATCGGGCGTACCGGATCAAGGTCGACGGGTTCGTGAACGCGATCGCCGCCGCCGGCCGTCCGCCGGTCGCGCTCGCGCTCGGCTCGTGGGCCGGCCGGTTCGGGAACCGCCACCAGGCGTGGTACGGCGCCGCGAACGCGCAGCTCGCCGGGTTCGCCGCGCACCCGCCGCGCGAGACCCGCGTGGTCGTCGCTGAGCTCGGCCCGTGGGCCGGGTCCGAGATGGTCCGGTCGATCCCGGCCGCGATCCAGGCGTCGATGCGGGCCGAGGGCGTCGACTTCGCGAGCGACACCTCCGGGCTCGACGCGCTTTGGGCCGACCTCGCGGGTCGATCCGGGGTCGTGATCCACGGCCGGCGCCTGCCGTTCTGGAACCGGGCCCGCGATCACCGCGAGACCGTGTCGACCGACAGCCACCCGTACCTGCTCGATCACGCGATCGACGGCGTGCCGGTGCTGCCGCTCGCCGCCGCCTGCGATCTGTGCGCCGCCGCCGCCGGGATCCACCCGCCGTACGAGGTCCGGGATCTCCGCCTGTACACCGGGATCACCGTGTCCGGGCCGGTCGCCTTGACGGTGTCGGTCCGCGGGGAGCGCGTCGAGCTGCGGATCGGCGACCGGGAGACCCTCGCGTACCGGGCGACGGTGCGGCCGGTGGTGGATCCGCCGGCGATCCCGTCGGTCCCGAGCGCGGGCGGCGACGCGCCGAAGACCACGATCGAGGCGTTCTACCGCGACGTGACGTTCCACCGGAAGATGCTCCAGGGCCTGGCGTCGATCGACGGCACCGGACCGGACTTCGTCCGCGGGCGGGTCAAGACCGGCCGCCCGATCGATTGGATCCCGCGGACCGCCCGCACCGGGTGGGCGGTGGACCCGCTCGCCCTCGACAGCGCGTTCCAGATGACGGCGTTGGTGGCGTGGGATCGGTACCAGCGCGCCGGCACCCCGGTGTCGATCGGCCGGGTGGTGGTGAACGCCCCCCTCCCGCCGGGTCCGGTGCGGGTCGACGCCCGGTTCGGGCCGCCCCAGGGGGACCGGTCGACCGCGTCGTTCGTGTTCCGCGGGCCCCACGACGAGCCGCTGATCGTGGTCGAAGACGCGGTCGCGAACCTCGAGCGCAAGGCCGGCGACGAGCCGGTCCCGTTCACGATCGAGCCGCGGTGGATCGATCCGTCGACCTGGCCGGAGGTCCGCGACCTCGAGATGCGGCTCGAGGCGGCGGCGGCGATCGGCGTCCAGAACCCGTACTTCCACGTCCACGAGGGCACCGCCCGCGACACGACCGTGGTGGCGGGTCGGCGGCTGGTGAACTTCAGCTCGTACAACTACCTCGGGCTGTCTGGCGATCCGCGGGTCCTCCAGGCGGTCAAGGACGCGGTCGATCGGTACGGCACCAGCGTCAGCGCGTCGCGGGTGGCGTCGGGCGAGCGCCCGTTCCACCGGGAGCTCGAGTCG
>JBEBJW010001060.1:0-3207 GCA_040079715.1 Myxococcota bacterium
GTGGCCGGCGCCACCCCGAACCACCCGAGCCCGACCCCGAGGGCGAGCAGCGCGCCCGCCGCGACGGTCAGCGGCATCTCCCACCGCGGCGCGAGCCCGCCCGAGTGCGCGTGGTGGCTGCACGCGTGCCCGGCGGACGGGACCTCGAGCGCGTACCCCATCGCGTCGATCCGCTTCTCGAGCTGTCCCTCGGACACGACCTGCGCGTCGTACTCGACCACCAGTCGCTCGGCGGCGTACGCCACGTCGGCGGACAGCACGCCGGGGGTGCGCCGGAGGACGTGCTCGATCACCAGGCCGCACTGGGCGCTGTCCATCCCGCGGACGAACCAGGTCTTGCCGAGGTACCGCTTCGCCGCGCGCCGGGCGGTGGTCTCGGCGATCGCGAGGATCGGGGCGGCGTCGGGCGCGGTGTGGTGGACGCAGACCTCGGCCCAGCCGGCGTCGCGGGTCAGGTGGACCCGGGTGACGTGGACCTCGCGGGCGAGCTCGCGGGCGAGCTGGGCGAACCGACCGACCTCGTCGGTCTCTCCGGGGAGGGCGGCGGCGAGATCGAGCTGGACCGCCGGCTGACCGTCGCAGGCGCGCGCGCCGGGCGGGTGGACCTCGTGGTGGTCGTGTCCGGCGTGGTCGTGGTCGTGGTCGTGGCCGCAGGACGGGCCGTGGACGTGGTCGTGGCCGGCGTGGTCGTGGTCGTGTCCGGCGTGGTCGTGGTCGTGGTCGTGGTCGTGTCCGGCGTGGTCGTGGTCGTGGTCGTGGTCGTGTCCGGCGTGGTCGTTGCCGGCGTGGTCGTGGCCGCAGGACGGGCCGTGGACGTGGGTGGACGGCGGCTGGAGCAGCGACCCGGGAGACCTGGCGGTGGCGGTCCCGAACACCAGACCGGTCGTCGAAACCAGCCCCGAGCGGTCGCCACTCGACGTCGGCGCAGTGGAAATCAGCGGCTTCGCGGACGGCTTCGGCGTCGGGTCGGCCACGTCAGTGCCGGTGGCCGCGGTGGCGCGGCCGGATCACGGGGTCGGCGTCGGCGTCCGGCGGGGGCGGAGGGACCGCGTCGCCTTCGCCCGTGTGGTCATCTTCGTGATCGTCGTCGTCGTCGTGGTCGCCGTGGTCCGATGGGACGTCCTGCGGGTACGACTGGCCGCCGACCTCGAGCACGAACCGGGTGCAGTCCGACGGCACGTCGAACTCGAGGACCGCGGGCAGGCGGCCCTCGTACTGTCGGAGCACCGGACCGCGCGCGTCGCGGATCACGCCGCCGTCCGCGACGGTCATCGTGTCGTCGACCAGCACCGCGACGAGGTCGGCCATCTCCTCCATCCGGTCGGCGTGGCGGTGGCACCACAGGTGGCCGACGCCGGGGTACTCGGCGTGGGCGACCTCCTCCATCTGCTCCTCGTCGACCTGGGCCCCGACCCCCACCAGCACGAAGTTCAGCCGCGGGAGCCGCCCAGCGACGATCTCCTTCGCCACCTGGGTCGAGTAGGCCCGCACGTCGTCCGGATCGTGGAGCTGGCTGTCGGTGATGATCACCGCCAGACCGCGCCTCGCACCCTGCGGCACCTGCTCGCGGAGGTACGCGACGTAGTCCCGCAGCACCGGGAGCATCACCGTGCCCTTGCCGTACTGGCGCGGGCCCGGGAACTTGAACTCCTTCGCTTGATCCCCTGTGAGATCGCCGACGATCTCGATATCCGACCCGCTGCCGGTGGCCCAGTACGCGACCCGGAGCACCCCGTTCCGGTCCTTGCC
The DNA here is from genome assembly GCA_040079715.1 of Myxococcota bacterium. GTDB lineage: Bacteria > Myxococcota_A > UBA796 > UBA796 > JACKER01. The sequence goes on from JBEBJW010001060.1 coordinate 1,750, forward strand.
GGCGAGGTACTCGAGCATCCAGCGCATCTGGGGCTCGACGTTGTTCCGCACGCCGCCGAGCTTCGCGAGCACGCCGCGCGGGCCGTACTCGGGCTCCATCGACGCGGACCCGTCCATGTACAGCGCCACGTCGAGCCCCTCGACCGTCGGGTCGTGGAGGAGGGTGGCGACGACGTGGTCGCCCTTGCGGTGAACGTCCGAGAACGGACGGGAGATGACCTCGTGGCCCATGGTCAGTGCTCGTCGGAGTCGTCGTCGTGGTGGTCGTCGTCCTCGGCGGGCAGCGGCTGGGTGTACCGCTGGCCGTTCAGCTCGAGGGTGAAGCTGGTGGCGCCCTCCGGCACCTCGAACTCGAGCACCGCGGGCAGGCGGCTCTCGTAGATCTTCACGACCGTCCCGCGGTCGTCGACGATCCGGCCGCCGGCGGCGACGGTCATCGTCTCGTCGACCAGCACCGCGACGAGCTCGGCGACCTCCTTGATCTCCTCGGCGACCCGGTGGCACCACAGGTGGCCGACCCCGGGGTCTCCCAGCCCCGAGCGGTCGAGCGGGAAATCAGAGTGGCAGACGTCCTCGAGCTGCTCCTCGTCGACCCCGTCGCCGACCCCGACCAGGATGAAGTTCACCCGCGGCAGCTTCTTCGCGGCCACGTCGGCGGCGATCTTGCGGGACAGGGCCTTCACGTCGTCCGCGTCGTGGAGCTGGCCATCGGTGACGAACACCGCGCAGCCCTGCTTCGCGCCGGCGGCGACCTGGGCCCGGAAGTACTCGAGGTAGTCGCGCATCGCGGGGGCGAGGCAGGTGCTCCGGCCGGGCGACCGGGGCCCGGGGAACTTGTACGCGTCGACCGCGACCCCGCCGAGCTCGCCGATCGGCTCGATGTCGCGGCCGTTGGGGCCGGTGGCCCAGTACGCGACCCGGAGCAGGCCGTTCCGGTCCTTGGTGGCGAGGTACTGCAGCATCCACCGGACCTGCGGCTCGACCTGGTTGTCGAGCACCTTCTCGACCGGGGCCGTCCCCCAGCCGAACAGGTCCCACAGCAGGCCGCCGCCCTTCCGGACGGTCCGGTTCTCGAACTCGTCCTCCATCGAGCCCGACCCGTCCATGTAGATCGCCATGTCGAGCCCTTCGACCGTCGGATCGTGGAGCAAGGTCGCGCGGACGTGCCCGTGCTCGACGTGGAGATCCGCGAACGGCTCGACCGGACGCTCGTGCTCGTGACCCATCCCCGACACCCCCGTGATCGTCGCCTCGACGTACCCCACGGTACGCGATCAGTCCTCGAAGTCCTTCATCCAGTCCGGGCGCGCGGGGCGATCCGACGGTGACGCGCCGGTGGACGGGCCAGCAGTGCGGGTCCGGCCCGGGCGGGTCACCCGCGGACCCCGGCCGTCCGGACGCGCGGTCGGCGGATCGCGGGGCGGCGCGGCGAAGTCGGCCATCCAGTCGGTCGGGGAC
>JBEBJW010001061.1:0-3204 GCA_040079715.1 Myxococcota bacterium
TGGGCCGTATCTGCCGACGAACGGTGAAGCCGAGGCCCGCCGCGGGTTGTCGGCGATGGCGATGGGCCTCGTGGGGTCGGAGATCCTGAAGATCGCGGCCGAGGTCCGCGTGATGCAGGCCGAAGGCCACAAGATCGTGAACTTGACCGTCGGGGACTTCTCGCCGACCGAGTTCCGGATCCCGGCGAAGCTCGAGTCCGGGATCGCCGCCGCCCTCGCCGAGGGCCAGACGAACTACCCGCCGTCGGACGGGCTGCTCGAGCTGCGCAAGGCGGTGGTCGCGTTCCTCGACCGGGTCCAGGGGATCCGGTACCCGCTCGACAGCGTGCTGATCTGCGGCGGGGCGCGCCCGCTGCTGTACGGCGCGTACCGGGCGGTGCTCGATCCCGGCGAGACCGTGCTGTACCCGGTGCCGTCGTGGAACAACAACCACTACTGCCACCTCGCGGGCGCAGACGAGATCGTGGTCCGGAGCCGGCCGGAGAACGCGTTCCTGCCGGCCCCCGAGGACCTCGTCCCGCACCTGCCGCGGGCCCGGCTGTTGGTGTTGAACAGCCCGCTCAACCCCACGGGCACTGCGTTCAGCGCCGCGGCGCTCCAGAAGATCGCCGAGGCCGTGGCGGACGAGAACCGCAAGCGCGCGTCGACCGGGGCGCGATCCCTGATGGTGGTGTACGACCAGGTGTACTCGTGCCTGACCGAGCAGCCGGGGCAGCACGTCGACCCGGTGCGGTTGGTCCCCGAGCTCGCCCCGTACGTGATCCTGATCGACGGCATCTCGAAGGCGTTCGCCGCGACCGGCCTGCGGGTCGGGTGGAGCTGCGCGGCCCCGGCGGTCACCGCCCGGATGCGCGATCTGCTCGGCCACGTCGGCGCGTGGGCCCCGCGCCCCGAGCAGCGGGCCACCGCACTCCTGCTCGAGGACGCGGCCGCGGTCGACGGGTACCTGACCGAGATCCGCGCCGGGGTGTCGACCCGTCTGCACGCGCTGTACGACGGGATCGCGGCGCTCGGCGCCGAGGGGTTCCCGGTCGCCGCGATCCCCCCGGCGGGCGCGATCTACCTGTCGGCGAAGTTCGCCCTCCATGGGAAGATCCCGGGATGCACCACGAACGAGGACGTTCGGCGATGGCTGCTCCGCGAGGCGGGGATGGCGGTGGTGCCGTTCCAGGCGTTCGCGTACCCGGAAGACGACGGGTGGTTCCGGCTGTCGGTCGGCGCGGTGTCGGTCGCCCAGTGCCACGACGCGGTCGCGCGGCTCGGCGACGCGCTGCGGCGCGCGAAGGGATAGCCCGTGCGGACCCGCGACCAATACCTCGACAGCCTCCGCGCGCGGCGGCCCGAGCTGTGGGTCGACGGGCAGCGGGTCGACGACCCGGTCGACCACCCGAAGCTCCGGCCGTCGATCGAGGCGGTCGCGGCGACGTACGCCCTCGCGCACGACGAGCGGTACCGCGCCCTCGCCACCGCCCACAGCGAGCTCGTCGACGGCCCGGTGAACCGGTTCACCCACCTGTTCCGGTCCCCGGACGACCTGCTGCACAAGATCGCGCTCCAGCGGGTGCTCGGGCGGATCACCGGCACCTGCTTCCAGCGGTGCGTGGGGATGGACGGGATCAACGCGACGTTCATCGCGACGGCCGCGGTGTCGCCGGCCCGGCACGCCCGGTTCGTCGACTGGCTCCGGGGGGTCCAGCAGCGCGACGAGATGCTGTGCGGCGCGATGACCGACGCGAAGGGCGACCGGTCGAAGCGGCCGCTGGCCCAGCCGGACGCGTTCCTCCGGGTGGTCGAGCGGCGGCGCGACGGGATCGTGATCCGCGGCGCGAAGCTCCACCAGACGGGCGCCGCGAACGCCCACCAGATCCTGGTGATGCCGGGGCAGGGGTACCGGCCCGGCGAGGAGGCGTTCGCGGTCGCGTGCGCGGTCCCGGTCGACGCGGCCGGGGTGGTGATGGTGCTCGGTCGCCAGCCGTCGGACGACCGGCGGGGCGGGCCCGACGCCGGAAACCCCACCTACGGGGGCCAGGAGGTCCTCGTGTGGTTCGACGACGTGTACGTGCCGCACGAGCGGGTGTTCCTCGACGGGGAGCTCGGGCCGGCGAACGCGCTGCTCGAGGCGTTCGCCGGGTACCACCGCGCGTCGTACGGCGGGTGCAAGCCCGGGAACCTCGACGTGCTGATCGGCGCGTCGGCCGCGCTGGCGGAGGAGCACGGGGTGCGGCAGGCCCCCCACGTGCGCGACAAGCTCGTCGAGATGGTCCACCTGACCGAGACGATCCACGGCCTCGGGCTCGCGGCGAGCGGCAAGTCGACCCACACCGCGACGGTGCCCGGCGATCCGGGCGTGTGGCAGGTCGACCCCGTGCTGGCCAACGTGTGCAAGCACACCGTCACCCGGCTTCCGTACGAGATCGTGCGCCTGGCGGAGGACCTCGCGGGCGGGCTGCTGGGCTCGATGCCGTCCCTCGCGGACCTCGATCACCCGCGGATCGGCGAGATCGTGCGGACGGTGGTCGGGTCCGAGGCCCGCGGCAAGCTGCTCCGGTTGGTCGAGTGGATGACCACCGGCTCGGGGTCGGTCCCGCTGCGGATCGAGTGCATGCACGGCGCCGGCTCCCCGCAGGCCCAGCGGGTGGTGCTCGAGCGAGCGACCGATTGGGCCGAGCGGATCGCCCTCGCGCGGTCGCTGGCGGGACTCGACTGACCTCGACCTTCGGACGGATGTGTCGAGACCGGCACGACCCGGGACGCCGCTGCGACCGACCCCGGATCATGGTGGGATCGGAGGTCGCCGATGTCGACGTTCAGCAAGGTGTTCGCGGTGTCGCTCGGGTTCGCGCTGTCTGCTCCGGTGGCCGAGGCCTGCCCGGTGTGCGGGTCGGGCGCGGTCACCTACTTCGCGTGGGAGTGCACCGACTACGGGTGGGAGCTGGCGGTGGTCGGCGCGGGGTCGTACGGGTCGTGTGCCGGAACGCCGGTGCTGGCGTGGGGCGAAGAGACCGACTGCTTCGAGGTCGAGCGGGTGGTCGGCGGCGGGGGCGAGGACTACGGGCAGTGCAACGACGCGAGCTGCCCGGAGGCGCCGGTGAGCGGGCCGCCCATCCACTTGCGGTTGTCGCCGAGTTCCTGATGCAGCAGGGAAACCGCGACCGCCGCGCGTCCCTTGCTCGCCGTGTAGTCGAGCTGACTGAGGTAGTGGCC
>JBEBJW010001062.1:0-3203 GCA_040079715.1 Myxococcota bacterium
GCAGCGGCGGGGGCGGGTTCGCGGTGCGGGTGTCGGTCTTCGAGCCGCACGACGCCGTCCCGATCAGGGTCCCCAGCGTCCCCAGCACCACCACCACCGATCGCGCGCCCTTCGTGCGGGACATCTCCCCCCCCAGCGTCCGAACGTACCACGTCGTCACCCGATCATCGCCACGTCGCCGGCCAACACCCGCCGCACGACCCCGTCGTCGCCGGACACCAGCAGCGCGCCCTCCCCGTCGATGTCGACGGCGATGCCCTCGACGTCCCCGACTTGGACCCGGCGCCCGAGGGTCGCCGCGCGCCCGCGCCACGCGTCGAGGAGGGCGGCCGGGCCGTCGTCCGACAGCCGATCCACCCACGCGACGAGCCGATGGACCACCTCGACCGCGAGCACATCGCGCGACGGCGTCGGGCCGTGGTCGACGAGGGCCACTGCGCCGACGCCGTCCGGACTCGCGGCGACGTTCACCCCGATCCCGACGATCACGTACGACGGTCGCCCGCCGTCCCACTCCGCTTCGGCCAGGATCCCGGCGAGCTTCCGTCCTGCGCCGTCCACCACGTCGTTCGGCCACTTGATCGCCCAACCTGGCCCGCAGGCCTCGGCCACCGCCACCGCTGCCGCGAGGCACACGAGCGGTACCCGCGCCGCCGCGACCCGCGGGCGAAGTACCACCGACAACGTCAGGTTCACCCCCGGCGGCGCCACCCAGGTCCGCCCGAGCCTGCCCCGCCCGGCGGTCTGAACATCGGCCAGGACCGCGTCACCGTGGGGAGCGCCCGCGTTCGCCAGCGCCCGGGCGTCGTCGTTGGTCGACCCGGTGATCGCCACCCGGTGGATCACCGGCTCCGCCGGACCTTCAGCGACAGATCGGCCCAGGTGGCCTGGTGGACCAGCCCGCCCGCGCTGACGAAGTCGAGCCCGAACGTCCGGATCCGGCCGATTCGCTCCGGGGTCATGTTCCCCGACGCCTCGAGCAGGACCCGCGGCGACCGGGCGCGGGCCCGGCGGACGGCCTCGCGCAGCGTGTCGTCGTCCATGTTGTCGAGCAGCAGCACGTCCGCCTCGGTCCCGAGCGCCTCGTCGACCTCGGCCAGGGTCCGGACCTCGACCTCGACCCGCACCAGGTGGTGCGCTGCGGCCCGAGCCCGGCGGACGGCCTCGGTGAGCGAGCCCACCGCGTCGACGTGGTTGTCCTTGATCAACACTCCGTCGAACAGCGCGTGGCGATGGTTCCGCCCGCCCCCGCACCGGACGGCGTGCTTCTCGAGCGACCGGTGGAGCGGGGTGGTCTTGCGGGTGTCGAGCACCACCGGACCGTCGGGACCGGCGGCATCGACGAACCGGCGGGTGTTGGTCGCGATGCCGCACATCCGCATCACCAGGTTCAACGCGGTCCGCTCGCCGATCACGATCGGCCGGAGTGCGCCCTCGACCGTGGCCACGACGGTGCCGGCCTCGACCGCGGTCCCCTCGGGGACGACCACGGTGTACCGCACCTCGCCGCCGATCCGGCGGGCCACCTCGGCGAACACCTCGGCCGCGACGCCGTGCCCGGCCATCACCAGCGGCTGCTTCGCGAGCAACCGCCCAGCGCCGACCACGTCCGGCGGGATCGTGGCGTCGGTCGTGAGATCGCCGTGCCCGAGATCCTCGTCGAGCGCTGCCTCGACCCACCGCGATCCCCACCGAGCCCCGTCCACGCTCGCCTCCCGGACCCGTGTAGCCCGGCCAGCCGGGCGGCGCCGAGGTTGCCGCTCGGTCTCACCGGCCGGCAAACCCTTCGCAAGGACCGTAGATCGGACTAAAGTCGATGGGTCGCGTTCCGAAGAACGATTCAGTAGTGGAGGTTCGATGCTCCCCCGCCTTGTTTCCTTGTCCGTACTGTTCGCCGCCGGGTGCGGCGAGGCGGACCCCGACGATCCCGTCCCGACCGGCAGCGAGCCCGCGGAATTCTTCCGGACCAAGGCCGACGGTGGGTTCAACGGGGGCTACGACTACTGCGACGGCGCGACCACCTGCGCCGCTGGCGAGGGCGACTGCGACAACAGCGCCCAGTGTGACGCCGGACTGGTGTGTGTAAATGACCTCGGTGACAACTTCGGCCTGGCGTGGACCACGGATGTCTGCCTGCCGTCGCACTGCGACGACAACGCGCTCAGCGGCGACGAGACCGCGGTCGACTTCGGCGGCTCGTGCGGCTCGATCTGCCTGACCGACATCGGCAACCAGGACTACTGCAAGCCCGGGTGCGAGTGCTCCGAGGGCGAGGGCGATTGCGACACCGACGCCGACTGCGGCGCGGGCCTGGTGTGCGCCCAGAACGGCGGCGCGGCCTACGGGTTCCACTGGTCGCTCGACGTGTGCGTGTCGAACCACTGCTCGAACGGGGTCCAGGACGCCGACGAGACCGCGATCGACTTCGGCGGGGCCGACTGCGGCGCCACCTGCACCGGGGTCGTCGGGGACCAGGAGGGGTACTGCACCCCCGGCTGCCCGTGCGCCCGCGGCGAGGGTGACTGCGACGCCGACTCCGAGTGCGCGTCCGGCCTGACCTGCGCGTCGAACGTGGGCGCGAACTTCGTCGCCCTCGGCAACGACGCGCTCGACGACGTGTGCATCGACGCCCTCGCCGTCGGGGAGCTCAACGTCGGCGATCTCGTGATCACCGAGGTGATGTTCAACCCGGTGGCGGTGCTCGACTCTGGCGGGGAGTGGTTCGAGATCTACAACCCGACCTCGGCCCCGATCGACCTGAACGGGCTGGTCGTGCGGGACAAGGCGGGCGCCGGGACGTTCACCGTCACCTCGAGCGTGGTGGTGGGCTCCCGCGACCAGGTGGTGTTCGTCCGGGTCGGCGCGCCCGCGCTGAACGGCGGGATCCCGTTCGACTACGACTACCCGAACACGTTCTCGCTGACCGACACCACGGACCAGATCTGGCTCCAGAACGCGTCGGGCACGATCCTCGACAAGGTCGAGTGGAAGGCGACCTGGCCGAAGCCTGCGGCCGGCTCGATGAAGCTCGGCAAGCAGTACTACAAGCAGGACAACAACGTCCTCGAGAACTGGTGCGCCTCGACCGAGATCATGAGCGACGGGGACGCCGGCAGCCCGACCGTGATCAACACCAACTGCCCTCCCTGACGGGCTGATCGAATTCACCTTCGCCCCTGACTTCGTCGGGCGAAGCTGAATTA
>JBEBJW010001063.1:0-3203 GCA_040079715.1 Myxococcota bacterium
CACTCGGGGGTCGGCAAGACGGCCCTCGCGGGGGCGCTGCTGCCGGGGGTCGACGTGGGCGAGATCGGCCACCTGTCGGCGTACTGGGGCCAGGGGCGCCACACCACGTCGCACTCGCGGCTGTTCGCGGTGCCGACCGGCGGGTGGATCGTGGACTCGCCGGGGATCCGGACGTTCGCGCCGGGCCGGATCGACGCGGAGGCGCTGCGCGACCACTTCCCCGGGATCGGACCGGGGATCGGGTGCAAGTACCGCGACTGCCTGCACCGCGACGGGGAGTCGGGCTGCGTGGCGGAGGCGGAGGTGGCGCCGGCGCTGGTGGCGTCGTACCGGCGGCTGCTGGCGGAGATCGTGCGGATCGACGACGCGCGACGCCCCGGCCGGTAGCCCCCGCGGGCTCAGAATCCGGCGAACCGCGCCGCGCGCACCACCTGCCACGAGTCCGCCTCCTCGCCGGCGAGCGCGAACACGTCGAGGTCCCACACCACCTGGCCGGTCGCCGGGTCGAACTCGACCACCCGCGCGCTCGGCGACCCGCGCCCGAACGCCGCCATCGGCTGGTGGTCCTCGTACTGGACGTACGCGAACGACGCGAGCACGTGGCCGTTCGGCAGCTCGTCCGCGTCGCCCATCGCCGACGAATACACCGGCGGGTCGAGGGTGAACGACCAGACCTCGGACACCGTCCGCGCCGCCGTATCGACCGCGTACTCGACCACCCGCGAGGTGATCCGCGACCCGTCGAGCGGCTCGACCCCGGAGAACGGCGCCGTCCCGAAGTTCCCGTTGTCGAACAGCAGCACCCGGTCGCCGTCGAGCCACTTCGCCCCGTGCTGGTGCCACGGCCAGGCGAACGGCGGGCCGCCGGGGACCTCGACCGGCTCGAGCAGCAGATCCTGGAACGCCGGCGACCAGTTGTCGGGGGTCCCGAGGATCCACTTCAGCGCCCCGGACGGCCGATCGACCAGCAGCACAGCGTCCTGGTGGCGGATCGACACCAGCCGCTCGTCGCCGCGGTCCCACACCGCGTTCGTGTGGGTCCAGTCGACCCCGAGGTACGCGGGCTCGAGCGAGCCGTACCCGATCCGCGCGGGGTCGATCGCGTCGGACACGCTCCACCGCCCGAGCTCGGTCCCGTCGTCCGGATCGAGCTCGACGAGCTGATCGCCGGTGACCGCGGTCTCGGCCCGGAGCGACGGATCGTCGTACGAGGTGGGCAGCGACGGCAAGGTGCGCCCCTCGCGGGTGAACCCGATCCACGTCCCGCGGTCGGTGACGTGCAGCTCGTGGTGGAACATCGGCACGTCGATCGGGAGGCCGGGAGGCCGATCGTCGTCGAGCGCGTTCTCCGGGTCGTCGAGCGCCGACAGCCGGTGGACGTCGCGGCCGAGCCAGTCCATCTCGATCAGCTGGTCGCGGTACAGCATCCGGAACCCGCTGGACCCGCTGGACCCCAATCCGCCGGACGACGGGACGGCGGACGGGGCCAGGACCGGGTATTCGCCGGCGTCGAACGCCCAGGCGATCTCGCCGTCGAGGTCGACCGCGAGCAGCCACCCGCCCGCCCCGCGGATCGTCGCCGGGACCAGCGTGTAGCCGGGCTCGGCGGCCCCGGGGATCGCGGACCGGACCTCGAGGTGGGGGACCTTGGACGGCAGCGGCGCGGTGTGGAACGACAGCTCCCGGTGCCGCACCTCGCCCCCGTCGGACGCGTCGAGCGACACGGTCCACGCGGCGTCGGCGTACAGGCCGGCCAGCGGGACCGCGAACGCCTCGCCCGGCCCGACCACCCGGTCGATCGCGTGGCGCCCGTCGGTGGCGGTGATCGTCAGCGTCACCGGCCGATCGTAGGCCACCTGCAGCTCGCGGGCGTACGGGACGAGCGGGTTCGGCTGGACCACCTCCGGCCCGGACACGACGCGGGGGGGATCGGGCTCGACGCACGCGAGGAGGAGGGCGATCATCGGTCGACACGGCGTAACCGACGCGGCCGGCTCCGGGAGGCCCGACCCCGTCGGCAGGTGCCGGTCCCGCTACGGGGAGGGCTGCTCGGGCGGGACGAGCGTGGCCCCCGACGCGTGGGCCAGCTCTTCGAGAACCTCGTACCCGGTGCGGATCTTCGCCTGGGACATCGCCCAGTCCGGGAAGTCACCCGCCGGGTCGGCCTGCCAGACGTACCGCACGCGCGTATCGGCTCCGGTGGCTTCGAGCTGCCACTCGCCCTCGAACGCGGTCAGGCGCACCACCCCGCGGACCGGAGGGGCGCTCGGGTGCTCGACCGGGGTCCACGAGAGGATCCGCCGGCCGTCCCGGACCTCGCGACCGTACCGCGCGACGTAGTCCCGATCGGCCAGGATGGCAGGATAGTCGATCGTGACGTGGCGGATCTCCGGGTCGATCGCCCGGATCCACCCGCGCTCCATCAGCCCGATCCGATGGCTGACCTGGCCCATCGGCGCGAACGCGTCGCCGCGCTTCAGCTCGACGGGGCGGAAGCAGCTCAGCAGGGTCGCCCAGGTGCGCGGCTCGAGCGCCTGGATGTCTTCGATGTAGGCGACGAAGCGCGCGGACAACTGCACGGGGCCTCCGCTCGGGTCCGAACCACGGCTGAAGCTACGACGGAGGCCGGACCTCGTCCAGTCGGACGCCCCTCCGGCGTCGCCCGGGACGGGAGCCGCCGGGGTGACGGCTGGGGTGACGGACAGGGTGACGGACGTCCGTCGGTCGACGTCGCGAAACCCGAGGTCGAACCGTTGGCGCAGGACTCGCTTGGACCGCCGCGCAGGAGGTTCCGATGCGGGTTGCGCTGGCGGCGGTGGTGGGGATGGCGGTGACGTCGGGTTGCGCTTCGGTGGAGGCGCGGCGGTACGCGCAGACCCGCGCGGTGTGCGGGCTCGAGGGCACCGAGCCGATCACCGCCGAGGCGTACCACGACGAGCCCACGTACCCGTCCGAGGCGTGCGTCGACGCGATCCTCGACGACCTCGGGGCGGACCGGGAGGCGCTGCTCGCCGCGGACGACCTCGCCGACCCGTACGCCGGGGTGAGGGGCGAGCCGTCGCTCGACACGGTGGTCGGCACGCTGCTCGGCGCGGCGCGGGCCCTGCTGGTCACCGAGCTCGGCGACGCGGGCGGGGCGATCGGCGAGGCGCTGGCGGACGTCCGCGCGGTCACCGGCGAGTCCGACGCGGCGCCGCTGCTGT
>JBEBJW010001064.1:0-3202 GCA_040079715.1 Myxococcota bacterium
TCGTTGGCCTACGACTCGGGTGCCGGCAACGGCCCGTTCGGGCTCGGGTGGCGCCTCTCCGCCCCCTCGGTCCGGCGGAAGACCGACAAGGGGCTCCCGCGGTATCGCGACACCGGCGACGAAGCCGACACCTTCGTGCTCTCCGACGCCGAGGACCTCGTGCCGATGCGGGTCGAGAGCAGTGACGGGTGGTCGGAGGTCGTCCGGAGCGTGACCGTCGGCTCCGACACCTACGAGGTCCAGCGGTATCGGCCGCGGGTGGAGGGGGGCTTCGCGCTGATCGAGCGGTGGCGTCGGGTGACCGACGGTCGCGCCCACTGGCGCACGCTGTCCCCGGACAACGTCCGCCGGACCTACGGGAAGGGCGACCAGGCGCGGGTCACCGACCCGGACGACCCGCGTCGGGTGTTCGAGTGGCTCCTCGAGGAGGAGGTCGACGAACGCGGGAACGTCATCGCCTGGCAGTACGCCGCGGAGGACCGGGTGAACGTCGCGTCGCACCCGGCGGAGCGCCGCAAGGGGACGCCGGGGAGCGGGGTCGTGTACCGGTACCCGAAGCGGGTGTCCTGGGCGAACACCGTCCCCGACCAGAACCCCGACGCAGGTGGCGCCGGGGCGTTCCGCCTGCACCTGGTGTTCGACTACGGCGAGCACGACGCGGACGACCCCGAGCTCCGTGGCTTCGAGAAGCACCGCGGCCCGAGTGACGGTAAAGAACGGCAAGTGGGACTACTTCTTCGGTCGAGTGACGTCCGACCCCCACAACACGGCCCGATCGGCTCAGAATATGAAGGACCTCGCGACATTGGGATTCGACGAGGCCAATGGAGGGCGAGAGGCTCTGACCAAGCTCTTTGCCGAGGGATTGGATGGGCCGGAGGTCTCCAGGAACGTGACCCAATATGGGATCACCGTCTCCAAGACGGTTCGAGTCGGAGATGTTGGCGCCATTGACGTCAAGTACTTCTACCGCGACGGGAACATGGATGCGGTCCCGGAAATCTCGACGATCATCCCGAAGATCTACAGAAAGTGAGCTTCACCCGATGAACCTGGTGACCCCGATTACTGCCGAGGCGTTCGATGCGTCAGCGCCACTACGTCGGGTCCTCGCCCACGAACACCCCCGAAGATTCGGCGCTCTCGAACTACCGGGGGGGACGGAGCGCGTGGTGTTGTCGTGGCGGAGCGATCTGATCGAACCCGTTGTCGTGGAGGATGGTGCTGGAGGGTTGTGGGTGGGTGTCGATCAACGGGTCGTTGCTCTGGCCGCCGACGGCGTCCGCTTTTCCGCCGGTTTGTCGAGCCCGTTGCTGGACATCAAGCGCTTCCCGGCATTCGTGGTCATCTTGTGTGATGCTGATCTGTTGATGGTCAACGAGGACTATTCCGTCCGACGAATCGAGACCCTGGCTGATGTTCCGAGTTCCGTCGAGCTGGTCGGCGACAGACTCTCCGTGACCTTCCTGGATGGTTCCGTCACTGGCGTCTCCACGTGAGCCGATCCAAGACACCGATGGCGACCTTCCTCGACTTGACGAGATCTCTAGCGAATCAGGATCGAGGGCCGTCGCGGATCGGCGACCGCCGTCGCAAGCGTATGGGGGCGTGATCCATAGGCCGGTCACGGCGTACCGGACGGTCATGCCGCACTCTCGCGCCATCCTCCCAAGTGTTCCCGACCGATCCCAGTCTCGAGAAGGTACCCGACGAGTTCTCACGTACCGCGACGGGGAAGTCGAGATCCTCGGCGGTGTCGTTGGTGACGGAGGTCTCGTTCGACGTCCGTCACCCGACCCGGACTGGAAGATACGTTACCCTGTGTAGGGAAGGCTAATGGTCATGCTCACGACGACCGAGGCACCGGCCTCACCGGCCTCGACGAGCGCGCGGTACGAAAGGACGTTGAACACGGCACGGTTCGCCGAGGTGGCGCTGGTGTACCTGCGAGCCTGCGCGACCTTCGCGTTTCGCCTCGGCGCCCAGGACCGCAAGCGCCTGTACGTCGCCGTGGCCGACGCCCTCCAGCAGGGAATCGCACGCCTCGACCTCGGTCCAGGTCCAGGCTGGACCCTCGACATGGCGGCCTTGTCCCGCGAGCTGCACGAGCGGATCGCGTCGTTCGAGACGTGGCGGGAAGCGCTCGTCGTCCGGGACGACATCCTCGGTGGAGAGCCCGTGTTCCCTGGCTCCCGGTGCGCCACATCGGGGAGATGCTGAACCGCGGCGCGGAGGCCGCTGAGGTCCGAGAGGACTACCCCGAGCTCACCGATCGCGACGTCGAGTTCGCACGCCTGTTCACCATCGCCTACCCCCGCATCGGGAGGCCGCGTGGTGAGGCTGCTCGATGAGAACCTCTCGGCGCGTGCGGCCGTCGAACTGCGCTCGGAAGCACACGATGTGGTCCACCTCCGCGAGCGCAGTCGCCTCGGACAGTCCGACAGGGAGGTCCTCGACCTCCCTTCGCCGAAGATCGCGAGCTGGTCACCGCGAACGTCGGCGACTTCCGCAAGCTCGCAGCCGCCCGCGAGATCCATGCAGGCGTCGTCCTGCTCCTCGACGGTGGCTTGCGCCGCGACGAGCAGCTCGAGGTCCTCCGTCGCGTGATCGGGGCCCTCGAGACCGCAGGTGACCTCGTGAACCGAGCTCTGACAGATGGGATGAGGCGGCCGGTGCCTCGCTCGATACTCGATCGCGGGGACTGGCCCCCGCGCGACGGGCTCGCTGTGCGGCCCCGGAGCGTGATTCACATCATGCTGGAGGTCACCGGCCATGGATCCTTTCACTGGTTTGACCGTCGGCGTCGACCTCGCAGACCGCGCTTCCGCGATCTGCGTGATCGGCCGCGACGGAGACGTCGTGCTGCGGGAGACGATCCCGACGAATGCGGACGTGATCCGGGCATGGTTCTCACGCGGTCAGTACGACCGGGTGGTCATCGAAGCCTGTACGAACGCGTCGTGGGTCGGCTGGACGCTCGAGGAGTGCGGGCAGCGGGTTCTGGTCGCGGATCCTCGTTCGATCGGACTCATCCACAAGAAGAGCCGGAAGAACGATCGCCGGGACCCAGGGCGACTCTTCGACGTAGTCCGGGTACCAGGTCGCCGGCAGCGCCTCCAGCACGGCTCGCTCCTCGACGAGCCGTTCCCCGCGGGTCGCGATCGCCTTGCGCAGCACGTCATGCACGAACGCCTGGTAGGCC
>JBEBJW010001065.1:0-3201 GCA_040079715.1 Myxococcota bacterium
CCGGAAATCTCGTACCGCCCGGACCGGCCATCACGCCGGGACCGGACGAGATTTGCCGGATGGGGTGGGACGCAGGCGCATCAATTCGTTCGCGACCTCGACCGTCGGCGGATTCTGGGGCCGCGGCTTTCCGTGCGGGGCCGGGCCGGCTACATTGTCGGCCGCCAACACGGGATCCGGGAGCTGAGGTGGGCACGAGACGGGTCGTCGTCACCGGAATGGGCCTTCGATCGCCGCTCGGCGACACGCCGGCCGCGATGTTCGACGCGGTGGTGGCCGACCGCACCGGGATCGTGCACCAGCCGCAGTGGGCCGAGATCGCCGAGCTGGGGGCGTGCCTCGGGGCGCCGGTCTCCGGGTTCGACGAGCAGGTGATCCCGCGGAAGTACCGGCGGACGATGGGGCGGGTCGCGCAGCTGGCGGTGGCGTCGGCGATCGACGCGGTGGCGGCGGCCGGGCTGACCCGCGACCAGGTGGCGACGGGGCGGACGGCGGTGGTCACCGGGTCGACGGTCGGCAGCCCGGCGGCGGAGGAGGTGTTCTGGGAGCACCTGCTGCGGGCGAAGTCGGCCCGCGGGATCCGGTCCACCCTGTTCTTTCACGGGATGAGCCACACCTGCGCCGCGAACGTCGCGCTGATGCTCGGGGTGACCGGCGAGGTCCTGTCGACGAACTCGGCCTGCGCGTCGTCGGCCCAGGCGATCGGGGTCGCGGCGGACCGGATCCGCGCCGGACGGGCGGACATCGCGCTCGCCGGCGGGGCGGAGGAGCTCCACGTCGCGAGCGCGGTCGTGTTCCAGGCGCTCGGCGCGGTCTCGGCCGGGACGGACCCGTCCACCACCCCGCGCCCGTTCGACCGGACCCGCGACGGGATCGTGGTCGGCGAGGGCGGCGGGATCGTGGTCCTCGAGGAGCGGGACCACGCGCTGGCCCGCGGCGCGCCAATCCTCGCCGAGGTCCTCGGGTTCGGCACCTCGTGCGACGCCGAGAACATGGCGAACCCGGCCCCCGAGGGGATGATCGCCGCGATCCGGGCCTGCCTCGGCGACGCGGGTCCGCGGGTCCGGAGCGAGCACGGCGGCGTCGACTACGTGAACGCCCACGCGACCGGCACCCGCGCCGGCGACGCGGCCGAGGCCCTGGCGCTGCTCGCCACCGTCGGCCCGGGGGTCCCGGTCAGCTCGTCGAAGGGCCACTTCGGGCACCTGCTCGGCGCGTGCAGCGTGGTCGAGGCGATCGTGTGCGTCGAGGCGATGCGGACCGGGATCGCCCCCGGCACGCGGAACCTGGTGGATCCCGACGCGGGCGAGCTGCGGGTCCTGCGCGAGGCGATCCGGACGCCGATCCGGCGCGCCCTGTCGACCAGCTTCGCGTTCGGCGGGGTCAACGCGGTGCTGCTGTTCGGCGACGAAGCCACGGCGAGGAGCTGAACGTGGAGCTGGCAGGCAAGATCGCGCTCGTCACCGGGGCGTCCCGCGGGATCGGGGCAGAGATCGCGCGGGAGCTGGCGCGCGGCGGGGCGCGGGTCGGCGTCGGGTACCGCGAGCGGTCCGACGCGGCCGAGGCGGTGGTCGCCGAGATCGCGGCCGCGGGGGGCGAGGCGTGGGCGGTCCGCGGCGACGTGGCGACCGCCGACGGGTGCGCCGCCGCGATCGCCAGCGCGGTCGAGCGCGGCCGGCTCGACATCCTCGTCAACAACGCGGGGATCACCGACGATCACCTCGCGTTGCAGATGACGGACGAACAGTTCTCGCGGGTGGTGGACACCAACGCCGGCGGCACGTTCCGGATGTGCCGGCTCGCGCTGAACGAGATGTTCCGGGCGCGGGACGGCGGCGCGATCGTGAACATCGTCAGCGTGTCGGCGCTGAAGGGCAACCGGGGTCAGGCGAACTACGCGGCGTCGAAGGCAGCGATCCTCGCGATGACCCGGGTGATGGCGCAGGAGATGGGCCGCCGGGGCATCCGCGTGAATGCGGTGGCGCCGGGGTTCGTCGAGACGGAGATGGTGGCGAACCTCGATCCAAGGGTGCTCGACGAGGCGAGGAAGCTCGTCCCGCTGCGGCGTCTGGGCCGCCCCACCGACGTGGCTCCGACGGTCCGGTTCCTCGCGGGACCGGGCGCCGCGTGGATCACCGGGCAGTGCATCGTCGTCGACGGTGGGATGACTGCATGATGGGTGGGCATTAATGAGTGCAGCAGCACCGAGGGCCGCAGTGGACGTTGAATCCGTCATCGCACGTATCGATCGGATCCTGTGCGAACAGTTCGAGCTGGAGCCGTCGCGGGTCGTCCCGTCGGCGTCGCTCCAGGAGGACCTCGAGTTCGACAGCCTCGACGGGCTGGACCTCGTGGTCGCGCTCGAGAAGGAGTTCGGGTTCCGGGTCGACGACAAGCTGATGCTCGAGATGAAGACCGTGGGCGACATCCACGATCACGTGCGGAAGCTCCACGCCGAGCAGCTCGCGAACCCCCCGAGCCCCGAGCCCCTCTGACGCGGTGATCCCGTCGCGACCGGTCACCGGGTCGGGTGCTACCCGCCGCTGCTCCGGTCGAGCGCGGCGGGGCCCTCGGAGTGGCCGTGGGAGGGCCCCCGGAACGGATCATGGAACTGGTACCACTGCGTCGGGTACCGGCGGACCCACCGCTCGAGCTCGCCCGCGAACGCCGCCGCCCACCGCGCGAGGTCGGCGTCCCGATCGCGCCCGGTGAACGCGAGCACCGTCGGCGGGGTGGCGAT
The DNA here is from genome assembly GCA_040079715.1 of Myxococcota bacterium. Lineage (GTDB taxonomy): Bacteria > Myxococcota_A > UBA796 > UBA796 > JACKER01. The sequence goes on from JBEBJW010001065.1 coordinate 2,741, forward strand.
CAGCCGGTAGTCGTGCGCGCTCTCCTTGAAGCACCCGAGCACCACCACCGGCGCGCCCGACAGCGCCGCGATCAGGAACGGCCCCGTCGGGACGCCGATCGTCCCCCCGAGGAACGGCACCTCGACCGTCCGCTCGTCGACCGGCCGATCCGCCTTCATCGCGACCACCTCGCCCCGGCGCAGCGCGCGGATCGCCCGGATGCTCGCGTGCTGGGCGTCGTCGTTCAGCGCGATCACCGTGGGGGCGCGCTCCGGTGCGACCTCGCGGACCAGCCGGACGTACGGGTCCGACGCGCCGGCGTACAGCAGCACGTTCACCTTGCGGTCGATCCGGGTGTTGAACGCGGCCGCGCCGAGGTCCGGGTTGCCGACGTGCGCGGACAGCACCACCAGGCCCTTGCCGTCGCGCACCGCGTCGTACGCGCCCCCGACCTCCGACCGGTCGAACCGGAACCCGTCCG
>JBEBJW010001066.1:0-3200 GCA_040079715.1 Myxococcota bacterium
GCCCCATCCGCGCCCCGCCGCCCGGGTGCGGCGCCGCGAGCACGTTGCGCGACGGCTGGATCGACAGGCCGGCGATCGCGGCGTCGAGCTGGTCCCGCCGGGTCAGCGTGGTCTCGGCCACGTCTCCGAGCAGCACCTCCCGCGCGCCGGCCTCGAGCAGCACCGCCGCCTGCTTGCGGAACGCGTCCCGGATCCGGTCGCCGTTGCCACCGTGCAGGATCACGTGGAGCCGGGTCCGGCCTGCGGACTCGAGGGTCATCCGGCCGAGCTCGCGGTCGTCGATCCACGCGATCGTCCCGCCGACCTTCGGCATCGCCTTCATCCACCGCCGGTGCGACGGCCCGATCCCGGACAGCACCGCGGCGAGGGTCGCGGGCTGGAGCTGGTTCGGCATCAGCAGGTAGCCGCCCTCGCGGTACGCCCCGCCCTCGTCCCGCGCGAGGCGGAACTCCTCGACCGCCCACGCCGCCGGGATGTTCCGCCACTGGACGATGTCCTCGTCGAACCGCCCGTGGACCATCGGGCACGGGTTGACGAACAGGTGCTCGCCGAGGGCCGGCAGGCGGTCCTTCAGCCCCTGACGCAGCAACAGCCGCGGGGTCCCGTACCCGCCCGCCGCCACCGCGACCGCCTTCGGCTCGATCCGAACCGTCGGACCGCGCGGGCGGCCGGTCGCCCGGTCGAGCACCAGCCCGACCGCGGACGTCACCCGCGGACCGTTCCAATACAGTCGGGTGAGATCGAGGTCGGCGAACACCCGCGCCCCGAGCGCCACCGCGCGCGGCAGGTGCGTCACGAGCTGGCTCTGCTTCGCGTCGTACGCGCAGCCCTGGGCGCAGTACCCGCTCGACACGCACCCCTTGCGGGCCTGCGGCACCCGGTCGACCTTCCACCCGAGGCGCTGAGCGGCGTCGCGGACCAGCACGTTGATCCGGTTCGCGTATTCGTCCGGGGCCGGGTGGACGTTCAGGTCGCGCTCGAGCCGCTCGAACTGCGGGGTCAGCGTCGCGAGGTCGTGCCCCTCCACCCCGTATTGGTCGGCCCACACCGCGAGCCGGTCGGCGGGCGTCCGGTAGCTGTCCGCCCAGTAGTGGACCGAGGCGCCGCCGACGTTGTTGCCGTAGGTCATCGCCACGCCGCCGTCGTCGCTGGTGTCGAGCCCGCGCCCGCCGTCGATCTTCGCGAGCATGTTGGCCTCGCGCTGGTCGAAGTCGGCGGCGGTGTAGTACCCGCCCCGCTCGGCGACGATCACGTCGATCCCGCGCTCCGCCAGCGCGAGGGCCAGCGTCGCGCCGCCGCACCCGCTGCCGATCACCAGCACGTCGCACGCCTCGGTCGCGTCCGCCGCCCACGACGCCCCGTCGACGATCGCCCCGGGGCCGGTCACGCGGTCTCCCGGGCCGCCGCGAGCAGCGCCGCGTACCGGCGCGAAGACGGCGGCGGGACCGGCGTCTTCACCCACGGCCCGTCGTACCCGATCGCCGGCCAGGTGTCCGGGTGTGCGAACCAGAACAGCGCGCACAGCTGCCGGAGCGACCCGACCGCCTGGACGATCGGCCGCGGCCCGCGCGCGACCAGCGTGGCGAGGTACGCCTCGCGATCCGGCACGGACAACCGGGAGAACCGGTGGAGCCAGCCGTACCGCGGCGGGAGGTGCTCGACCACCGCCAGCGCCGCCCCGAGGTCCGCCCGGATCGCGTCGGTCTGCGACCAGACCTCCTCGTCGATCCGCTGGTGGACGCCGAGCGCGAGGCCAGCGGGCAGGCCACCGTCCGCCGGACACAGCGTCTCGACCAGGGCGCGGACGATCGCGAGCTGCTTGACGGTCAGCCCGATCGCGGCGTCGCCGGGCGCCAGCGCGTACCCGAGCGAGACCCACGACAGTCCGCCGCCGCAGGCGAGGAACGCCGCCCCGCCGAGTCCGAACAGCGCGACGCGCCGCGTGAGCTCCACCGCACCCCCGGCCCCGGTCCGTAACACCGACCCCACACGTCGCGGTACCATCGCGGGATGTGGTTCTGGTTCGGGGTGGCGTTCGCGGACGATCCCGGGTGCAAGGGGCGGATCTCCCCCCGCGACGCCGAGATCGCGTTCGAGGTGGTGCTGGACGCGCCGGACGGCGGCCCGCAGCGCGGGATCGCGATCGAGCCCGGGGGCGGCCCGGACGACGCCCGCGGCACGATCCAGTCCCGCCTCCGGACCCGGCTCGAGGCGCTGGTCGGGTGCTACGAGGCGCGGGTCACCCCCACCGGCGGCCCGTCGGTGACGCTGCGGGTCGCGTTCGACGTGGCGCGCGGCCGGCCGGTGAACGTCGCGGTCGACGCCCCGCCGTCCGAGGCGACCCTCGGCGCGTGCGTCCGCGGGGTGGTCGAATCGACCCCGATGGCCTGCAAGCTCGACGCCCAGGGGTTCGCGTTCCCCGTCCGGTTCTACACCGCCACCCAGTGAACACGCGGTGGCCTCACGGCACCCCGGCGCCGGCATACGGCTCGGGTGTGGTCGCGGAGGCGTGGTGAATCGGATCCCGTGGTGGTGGGTGGTGGCGGCGATGGCGGCGGCGGCGTGTCGGACCGACGACCCGGACCCGTCGACGTCTCCGACCGATCCCGGGACCGACCCGACGGGCCCGACCGATCCGACCGACCCGACCGACCCGACCGACCCGACGGATCCCACCGACCCGACGGATCCCACGGACCCGACCGATCCGACGGATCCGACCGACACCGGCCCGACCGACACCGGTCCGACCACGACGGTCCCCGAGCCGGTCGCGCCGCCGCTGGTGATCAACGAGCTGTCGGCGACGAACCGAACCGGCCCGACCGACGAGTCCGGCGCCCACCCCGACTGGGTCGAGCTGTACAACCCGGGGACCGCCGACGTCTCGCTCGACGGGTACACGATGTCCGACGACCCGGACGAGCCCGACGACCACCCGCTCGATCCGTCGCTGGTGGTCCCGGCGGGCGGGTTCCTGGTGCTGTACGCCGACGGCGACACCGACGACGGCCCGCTCCACCTCGGGTTCGGCCTCGACGGCGACGGCGACCAGGTCGGCCTGTACGACGCCGACGAGCTCGTGGTGTCGCGGGTCGCGTTCGGTCCGTCGCTCGACGACACCGCGTTCGCCCGGCTCGACGACGGCGGGACCGACTTCGTGGTCACCGCCGCTCCGACCCCCGGCGGCGCGAACGGCT
>JBEBJW010001067.1:0-3197 GCA_040079715.1 Myxococcota bacterium
GTCCCGCACCGCGCGCCCGATCCGGGTCCGATACGCGCCGCGCGCCGCCGCTGCCGTCCGAACCAGCGCGCAGACTCCGTCCGCCTCGCGCTGCGGCGAGAACACCGTGGCCATCGAGTCCCTCGGGGTGATGGCGGGAGTCTACGTGCCGATCCGGCACCCGTCGCCGCGCCGCCGGTAGAAACCGTATGCCCGTCCGCATACGCTCCCCGCCCGGAGGGCCGTCCCGTGGACCTGCCGAACGTGTTCGACCACGCCGACTTCCGGCGGTACCTCACCGCGTGGTTCGCCGCGAAGAAGAACGCCAACCCCCGGTTCAGCCACCGCGCGTTCGCCCGGAAGCTCGGCTCGTCCGACCCGAGCCTGCTGTTGAACGTGATCAACGGGCGCCGCTCCCTCACCGACGACCGGCTCGAGCCGTTCACTGCCGCCCTCGGCCTCGACGGAGACGCCGCGGCCTACTTCCGGTTGCTGGTCCGGTTCGGGCAGGCCGAGCGCCCCGACGAGCGCGAGCGGGTGTACGCCGAGATCGCGGTGCTCCGGACCCGGCTCCAGGGGCCCGAGATCGACAGCAGCCGGTTCCTGTTCGCGAGCGACCGGCTGATCCCGGCGGTCGCCGCCCTCGCCGAGTGCGACGGGTTCGACCCCGACCCCGCGGCGATCGCCCGGCGGCTCCACGCGACGGTCGAGCAGGCCGACCACGCGCTCGCGTTGCTGCTGCGCCTCGGGTTCCTGGTGCGCGACGGCGACCGGATCGTCCCCGCCGAGCCGGTGGTGCGCACCAACGAGCGCGTCGCCCACCTCGGGTCGTTCGGGTACCACACCCAGAACCTCCGCCTCGCCGCCGAGCAGCTCGACCGGCTGTGGGACGTCGACAGCGGCACCGCCGAGCACACCGCGTTCCTCGGGCTGACCCTGTCGGTGCCCCACGAGCGCCTGCGCGACCTCCGGAAGCTGCTGTGGGAGGCCCACCTGAAGGTCCTGCACGAGGTCGAGACCTGGACCCACCGCGACCAGGTCGTCCAGGTCAACATCCAGATGTTCCCCGTGTCCGAGATCACGACCGACGCCTCCGCGATCACGACCGAAAAACCATGACTTTGTAGAAATCCGGTCTCGAAGGTGACCGAGCCCCCCTCCCTCCGATGTGCGGTGCCATTCCGGCGCCCACGCACTCGGAGGGCCAGATGGCCTCGTTCATCACGCTGCTCTCGTTGTCCGCCCATGCCGGGAGCGCCATCGGGCACCCGGTCCCGCTCGAGATCGCGACCGGCGCCGGGCTCGCGTTCACCTCGGCCGCCGTGCCGGTGTCGACGGTGGTGTTCGACCACTGCGACAACACCACCGAGACCGTGTCGGTGAACGCGACCCTCGATCCGATCGCCGGCGCCGAGATCGTGTTCCCGCCCGGGAACATCTGCGGGCTGCGGATCAACCTGTCCGACCGGTTCCTGCTCGCCGGGACCGGGCCGTCGAACAGCGCGTTCGACCTGTCGCTGGGCGTCGTCCGGATCGACATCGTGCTCGACGCACCGGTGTTCGTCCCGTCGAACGGCGCGTCCGGTGGCACCCAGCTCGAGCTGGCGTCGGCGGACTGGGTCACCGCCACGATGCTCGGGCTCGACCCGAACGAGCACGTGACGGTGGGGGCGACCCACGCCCTGCACGACCCGCTCCGGAACGCGGTGCGGGCCGAGTCGACCGGCTGGTGATCGCCGACCTCCCGACCGCGCGTGGCATCGTGCGGTCGGGAGGTCCCCTTGCCCGAAGCGCGACGGAAGGTGTTCGTGATCGCGGTCGTCGGGATGAGCCCGGCGGTGGTCACCGAGCTGCTGTGGCACCTGGTGGTGGTCGACGGGGTGGACGTGGTCGGGGTCGAGCTGTGGACCACCGGCCACCTGACGCGCAAATCTGGCGTACGATCGCTGGCCGATCGGTATGGTTGGCTGGCGGACCTCTCGGCCGCCCTCGGTGACGCGGGAGACCGCCTCCCGGCATTCCCGGCCGAGTTCGACTACGAGAGGCCGCCGTCGGGCGGTTGGTCCGACCGGCCGCTGCGGGTCGTCGTTCCGCACCGGCCCGACGGAGACCCGATCGACGACATCGCGACCGAGGCCGACGCCACCGAGTTCGGTGCGCAGCTTCACGACCGACTCCGTCGGCTCCGGGGCGTCGGGGCGACGCCCGTTCCACCGGGGATCGAGCTGATCGGCTCGCTGGCGGGTGGACGGAAGACGATGTCGGCTGCGCTCCAGACCGCGTTCTCGCTTCAGGCGCCCGCCCCGGCCCGCTTGGTACACCTGTGGGTGCACCCGAGCATCGAGAACGACAGGACGCTCCTGCCCGAGTTCGCGTTCCCGGTGGGATCCGTGAAGGGCCTCGCGCCCGAGGAGCAGGTGACCGTGTACGACGTACCCTTCCTGCCGATCCGCGAGCTGGTCCACGGCACGTCGTTCGTGAAGGACCTCGACGTGCGGCCGTTCACCGAGCTGTGCGGCGAGCTGACACGGCTCGCGCTCGGGACGCCCTCGGCGCACGTCGATGTACACCAGGGGAGTCATCGGATCGCTCTGAGGCGGGGCGGCGTCGTGGTCCATCCCCCAGTCCCGATCCACGACGATCTCGTCCGCATCATGCGGATGATCAAGGGAACCCCCGACGGCGTGCACCTGCAGGACGTGCACGCAGCGCTCGGGAAGAACCGAGATGCGGACTCCACCGCCCGATGGGTCGACCGGGCTACGGCGCAGGTCGCGTCGAAGGTCAACCTCCCCCTGCTGCGCGAGTTCCTGCCCCATCGCCCCGACCACTCGGGGCGCTGGCGGATCGACCGGATCGACGACCTCTCGTTGCCGTGACTGTCGTCGAGACACCGGGCCTTTGCACGGTGATGTCTCGAAGTCAAATCCGCGCCTCCATCCGCGCATCTGCGTAGGTGTCGTTCACCCGGTGACCACCGGGAAGGAGCGACCCCATGTCTCTGTTCGACGCCCTCGAAGCCGCCCGCCGCACCCCCGACGATCCCCAGGTCGTCGAGGCGTGGCTCACCGCCGTCCACCACGCCCTCCGCGGGATGGCTGCCGGCCGGATCGACCCCGACGAGGTCCGCCAGGAGGCCCTCGTCCGGGTCCACCGCTGCTGGCTCGCGTGCGAGGCCACCTGCGAGGCCCAGGCCCGCGGCTGGCTCCGGACCATCG
>JBEBJW010001068.1:0-3194 GCA_040079715.1 Myxococcota bacterium
TCGTCGTGTCGAACGCGTCGTGCACCACGAACTGCCTCGCGCCCCTCGCGAAGCCGATCCACGACGCGATCGGGATCGTGAACGGCCTCGTCACCACCGTCCACAGCTACACGATGGACCAGAACCTCCTCGACGCGCCCCACAAGAAGGACGACTTCCGGCGGGCGCGGGCGGCGGCGATGAACATGGTCCCCACCTCGACCGGCGCCGCGAAGGCGATCGGCCTCGTGATCCCGGCCCTCGCCGGCAAGCTGAACGGCGTCGCGATCCGGGTCCCGACCCCGGACGTGTCGATCGTCGACCTCGTGTTCACCGCGGCCCGCGACACCTCGGTCGCCGAGGTGAACGAGGTCCTCACCGCCGCCGCGAACGGGCCGCTGAAGGGGATCCTGTTCGCGACGAACGAGCCGCTCGTGTCGGGCGACCTGATCGGCAACCCGCACAGCTCGATCGCGGACCTCGAGCTGACCCAGGTGATCGACAAGCGCCTGGTCAAGGTGTTCGCCTGGTACGACAACGAGTGGGGCTTCTCCTGCCGGATGAACGACCTCGCCGCGCTGATCGGGAAGCGCTGATGGCCGCCCCGGCGCCGCTCCCGCCGACGCTCGATCAGCTCGACGTCGCCGGCAAGCGGGTCCTCCTCCGGGTCGACTTCAACGTTCCCCTCGAGGACGGCAAGGTCACCGACGACACGCGGATCCGCGGCGCGCTGCCCACCATCGCGTACCTGCGCGAGAAGGGCGCGAAGCTGGTCCTGTGCTCGCACCTCGGCCGCCCGAAGGGCAAGGGGTTCGAGCAGGCGTACTCGATGGAGCCGGTCGCCGCGCGGCTGGCCGAGCTGATCGACGCCGACGTGATCTTCGCCCACGACGCGGTCGGTGACGAGCTGGTCGACCTGTCGAAGGAGCTCCAGCCGGGCGGCGTGATGGTGATCGAGAACCTCCGGTTCGATCCGGGCGAGAAGGACAACGACCCCGACTTCGCCCGGAAGCTCGCCGCCCTCGGCGACGTGTACGTCGACGACGCGTTCGGCGCGATGCACCGTCCGGACGCCTCGATCGCCGGCGTGCCGCAGCACCTCCCGGGCGCCATCGGGCTCCTGGTCCAGAAGGAGGTCGAGGCCCTGTCGACGCTGCTGTCGGCCGACAACCGGATCGAGAAGGCGCCGTTCGGGGCGATCCTCGGCGGGGCCAAGGTGTCCGACAAGATCGGCGTGATCGAGGCGCTGTCGCGGCGGATCGATCACCTGTTCGTCGGCGGGGCGATGGCGTACACGTTCCTCGCGGCGCAGGGCAAGCCGGTGGGCGCGTCGAAGATCGAGGCGGACAAGCTCGATCTCGCGCGACAGCTCCTCCAGAAGTGCCAGACCCGCAGCGTGAAGGTCCACCTCCCGATCGACCACGTGGTCGCGGCGACGTTCGCCGAGGACGCGACGCCCGAGGTGGTGACCGAGATCCCAGAAGGCAAGATCGGGCTCGACATCGGGCCGGCCACGCTCCGGGCGTGGGGCCAGGTGTTCGCGTACTGCAAGACGCTGTTCTGGAACGGCCCGATGGGCGTGTTCGAGTGGGACGCGTTCGCCGGCGGGACCCGCGGGGTGGCGGAGGCCCTGGCGTCGTCGTCGGCCCACACGATCGTCGGGGGCGGAGACAGCGCCGCGGCGCTCGCGAAGTTCGGCCTGCAGGACCGGATCGGCCACGTGTCGACCGGCGGCGGCGCGTCGCTCGAGTACCTCGAGAACGGCGACCTCGTGGGCCTGTCGGCCCTCAGGAAGTCGTGATGGCGCGCCGGCCGTTCGTCGCGGGCAACTGGAAGCTGAACCTCGGCCCGGCCGCGGCGGGCGCCCTGGCGCGAGGCCTGCGCGAACGCCTGGCAGACCACGGCGAGGTCACGGTCGCGGTGTTCCCGACCGCCCTGTCGATCCCGACGGTGGTGGCCGAGCTCGCCGGCTCGGACCTCGCGGTCGGGGTCCAGGAGATCGAGGCCAAGGCGTCCGGGGCGTTCACCGGGGCGAACAGCGCGGTGATCGCCCGCGAGGTCGGCTGCACCCACGCGCTGGTCGGTCACTCCGAGCGGCGCCAGCTGTGGGGCGAGACCGACGCGGGCTGCGCGGCGAAGCTGGTGGCGGCCCTCGGCGCCGGGTTGCTGCCGATCTACTGCGTCGGCGAGACGCTGGCCGAGCGACGCGCCGGACGGGTCGAGGGCGTGGTGTTCCGCCAGCTCGCCGACGGGCTCGGGGCGCTCGCTCCGGATCAAGTCGGCGCGCTGACCCTCGCGTACGAGCCGGTGTGGGCGATCGGCACCGGGGAGAACGCCACGCCGGATCAGGCCCAGGCGGTCCACGCGGCGATCCGTGGCTGGCTCCGCTCGCGGTACGGGGCCGGGATCGCCGACGACGTGCGGATCCAGTACGGCGGCAGCGTCAAGGCCGACAACGCCCGCGACCTGCTGTCGTGCCCGGACATCGACGGGGCGTTGGTGGGCGGCGCGAGCCTCGACGCGGCCGGGTTCGCCGCGATCGTCGCCGCCGCGCGCTGACCGGCCGGACCGCTCCGCGTCGCGACCGCCGGCACCGGTGCGTCCCCGTGCGCCCCGGTCAGACCAGGAGGCGCCGTCAGCCGACGGGCCGCGCAGCTCGACCCGATGGGGAGCCGCAGCGTCGAAACGATGCGCGAGGGGGGACTCGAACCCCCACAGCATTTCTGCCACAAGGCCCTCAACCTTGCGCGTCTACCAAATTCCGCCACCCGCGCGTTTCGATGGCCGGAAACTATCCGTCCGGCCTCGGGGCGTCAATGGCTCACGGCGTGGTCGGTGCGGGAGCAGGAGCGGGCGCGATCGGCGCGGTGACCGGGCTCGGAGCCGGCGTCGCCGGGGACAGCGAGGGCGCCCCATCGTTCGCCGGCGCGTCGGTCGGGGCGTCCTCGGCCGGGACCGCACCCCCCTCTTCCTGCTGCAGGCGCTCGCGCTCCTCGTCGACGTTGGCGTTGGCCATCATCCCGCGGTTCGAGTACAGCGCCAGGGTGATGGTCGTGACCATGAACAGCAGGGCCACCACTGACGTCGCCCGCTGGAGCAGGCCGGCCGGCCCGCGTGGCCCGAAGATCGTCGACCCGCCGCCCCCGAACGCCAACCCCACGTCACCGCCCTTCCCCGGCTGGAGCATGATGATCAGGATCAGGCACAGGCACAGC
>JBEBJW010001069.1:0-3194 GCA_040079715.1 Myxococcota bacterium
TCGGGTAGGTCTCGACGAACTCGTCCTCGGAGGCCTGGTCACAGCCGTAGGCGAACAGCTTCAGATCAGCTCGGTGTCGGGTGAACAGCTGCCGGAGCTGGGCGTCCGCCGCAGGGGTCTTGTGGAGCAGCCGCTTGTGGACCACGTCTCGGATGTTCGTCGCCGCGAGATGGACCCGGAGGCGCGGCGGGAAGCGGTCCTTCAGCCACACCAGGAACGAGTCGTCGGCGTCCTCCTCGAGCTTCTGTTGACCGAGCGCCATCAGCCAGACCTGCCCGTGGAGCTTGGCGCCGAGCGCGGTGGCGAAGGCGCGCAGGCGATCGACCCGGTCCTTGTTCGCGAGGACGTACTGGGACACCTCGTCGATCACCAAGAACAGGGTCGCACCTGGGGATCGGAACTTCAGCATGTCGCGGATCGCGGCCACCGCCTCTTCGGGGGACTCGGCGCGGGTGTGGGTGCCGGCCCGGCTGGTGTACCAAGCCATCGGGTCTTGGTAGCGGACCGGGTCGAGGTCGTGCATCACGAGCGAGAAGTCCTCACCGGCGAGGTAGGCCTTGCCGGCCTCGGCCCAAGGCTTACCGAGGACCCGCATCGCCGCGACTCGAACTCGGTCCAACGGCCATCACGCTCGAGCTTGAGCTCGTGGTCCGCCACCAGGGCGTCGGTCGCGCAGTAGCGGAGGCGGAGCTGGAGTTGGCGCAGCGCGGCGGAGTGGATGTGCTCGTTGTCCCGCGCCACCGAGCCCACGTCGAACACCACCGCGATCGGGTCGACCTTGGCGCGGAGCTCGGCCCAGGCGGTGCGGAGCTCGGCGGCCTTCGGGGAGGTGTCGCGCGCCAGCCACGCCTCGGCGAGGCTGCGGCCATCCGGGAGCTCCGGTCCGTCGAGTGCGAGGCCGAACAGCTTGGCGAAGCTCGACTTACCTGACCCGTAGAAGCCGGAGATCCAGGCGCTCGGCAGCTCGGGCCCATTCCTCTTGGAGAGCTCGGCGTTCACGCCGGAGAGGAGGCGCACGTACTGCTCGTGGATGCCGTCCGGAACGCGCCGGTGGTTCGGATGGCCCTCGGGCCAGCCGCCGGTGACGATGTACTCGGACACCTCGTCCAGGAGCTTCGCGGGGCTCTGCTCGTGAAAGTACACCACCGGCGGAATGTCACGGGTCACGTCCGACTCGAACAGCTCGCGGATCAGCCTGGCGTCTCGGGTCACGGGTAGATCCTGGGTCGGTAGTCGCGATCGGGTTCGAGCTGCCCCATGAACGACAGCCCGCTGTCCCCGCGCCGCTCACCCGGGTACAAGAGCACCACCGGCACGTTGCGCGTTTGACCGTCGAGGTGGCGCAGGAGCGCCGAAGAGCGGAAGAACGGGTACAAGGCGCCCGCCCGCCCGATCAACGCAAGGGTCCGTTCGACCCGGTCGGGATGGGCATCGATGTGATCCCCGATGATCTTGGCGCAGTCCGCAGCGAGGCCGTCGGGCCCTTCGATCAACGGCGAGATGCGCCCGGCCAGGTAGTTGAGGCCCCGCGCTCGCTCGTTGGCCGCCAGTCTGCGCTCCATCTCGACGAGCCGATCGAGTGTGTCGTCGCCCAGCGCGCGGAGTCGCTTCACCAGCAGAGCCTGAAGCGAGATCGACAACACGCTCCAGCCGTGCGCCACGAGATCGTGCGTCAGGCGCTGGACACGCTGGCGCAGGCCGAACTCCTCGGTCGGCGGGTACGGAACGATCGCGAACCGATAGTTCCGCATCGTGCTGATGCGCGGGCCGTCCTCCTGCACGAGATCGCTTCGGAGCGCCGCGAAGGCCTCGTCGAGCTGGTTCCGTGACGACGAAGGCAGGCTCACGATGCGGCCTGCTGAACGGTAGCCGCAGCCCATTCGCGAAGGCCCGGAAACGTCCAGCCGAAGTCGACCAGGTCGCCCTGTCGACGGAAGGCCAGCGAAGGCAGGCCGCGCAGTCGGTCTTCGAGTCCGCCGTCGTCGAGGCCGACCGACGCCACGTACGGGTTGTCGACCAGTGACCCCTGGAAGTCGACGCCTCGGAGCAGGTACATCAGATAGGCCAGTGAATCGTCGGGGACCCTGGGGAGCGTCAGCGGCCGCGGATCGCGGGTTCCCTGTACCAGTCCGGCGGTGTGGGCCGAGGACAGCAGCTTGCTGGCGAACTGGATTCGGGTGGACATCGTCCACCTGGCGGCTCCGTGCTCGCTCACCCAGGCCACCACGCGGTCGCGGGTCAGCTCCGGGCGGTGACTCGCGCGCCGCTCGGGAAGGTACGTTCCAGCGAAGGCCCGGTACAGCGGGTCGGCGAGCTGCAGGTGCCAGTGGCAGATCAGCGTCCGGGTGGCGGGGTCCATGTCGGGCCACCGGTGAAGGACCTCCAGCGCGTGCGGGTAGGCGTCGAACCGCAACCGGAAGTTGGCGACGAGGACCTCGATCCGGGCCAGGCTCTTGGCCCCGAACCAGTAGGCCTCGAACACCTCCTCCGGCTTCGACGGCGGGCCATCGGGATCGACCCGTTGCCACCACGCGCGGGCGCTGTCGACCTCGAGGGTGCACTTCAGCAGCCGCGTGTGGACCAGCGCGTTCTCGGAGGGTCGCTCGGTCACTCGGTCCTCAGGTAGTGCGGCAACGGGTACCGTTCCGAGAGCGGGACGAGCGCGGCAGCAAGGTGCCGCGCGGCCACCTCGGGTGCCTGCGGGATGGTGCCCTTGAGGCGCCGGCCCGACGGTGACACCTGGACTTCTGGGCGAGCCAACGCCGAGAGGAACCCTCCGAACTCCTGGGCGGACCACGTGTCTCGGAGAACGTCTGCGAGGAGAGGCAGCGCGCGGTGCGGCTCCTGCTCCGATCGCTTCAAGTCGGCGAGACGCTCTTCGACCTGCTCGTCGAGCTCGAAGCCGAACCGGAACAGCGACACGAGCCGGTCCGGGTCGTGGTGCTGCCCGCGAAGGGCGGCGTCCACGCGGCGCGCGGCTTCGCGGGTGGCCTGGAGCACCGCCCACCCGTGGGTCCGGGGGAGCAGGCGGCGGAAGAGATCTCGCCCTCCGAACTCGCTCACCAGGTCGGTCCGCCACCACCGCAGGCGCGGTTCTTGGACGAACCCGCTGCGCGGGGGCCCGGGCCCAGTGCCCCTCGTGACGACGTCCGCACCCCGGTTGCGTCGGCCGACCTGGTGATGCTCGTCGCGTC
>JBEBJW010001070.1:0-3194 GCA_040079715.1 Myxococcota bacterium
GGCTTGGGGGCGCAGCCGAGGATCGCGAGGTACAGCCACATCCTCCGGGCTTATCTCGGCCGCGGCGTGACCGTCCCGGGCGACCACCCGGACGCGACCTCGAACCACGGATCCGCCGGACAGGCCGCCTCGGTCGACCGCTCCGCCACGCCGTCCCGCGACGCGAGGTCCGACCGGGACAGGGCATGGGCCCGCGCGAGGTACAGCCGCGCCCACCGGCCCGACGCCGGCCCGGGGTCGGCGGCCGGGCGCCCGAGCGCCGCTTGGAGCGCCGCGACCGCGAACGGGGCCCACTGGTACGTCTCGTCGGTCGGGCGCGCCACCGCGTCGAGCAGCGCGAGCGCCTCCGCGGGCTCGCCGCGACGCCACCTGAGCTCGACCGCCGCCCGGACCAACTCCTCGCTCGGACCGACCGCGTCGAGCGCGCGCGCCACCACCGCCTCGCTCGTGTCCCACCGACCGGCGGCCGCGTGGACCGCCGACAGGACCTCGGCCGTCTCGCGCACCTCGCACACCAGGGTCCGGGCGAGCGCGCGGTCGAACAGGTCCTCCAGCACCGGCACCGCCGCCGGCATCCGGCGCGCCGCCATCACCCGCGCCACCATCAGCCGGGCGTCGCCGTCGATCCGTTGCCCGTGCCGGCGGATCCCCGCGACCAGCACCTGCCGCGCGTCGTCCTCGGCGCCGTCGAGGTCGCCCGACCCGAGGCGGACCTCCGCCCGCCCCAGTAGCACCCGCGCGCGGACCACCCACCGGCACCGGTCGGCCTCCTCGACCGCCCGCCCGAGGATCTCTCGCGCGTCGTCCCGTTCCTCCCGGCGGTTCAGCACGTGGGCCCACCACGCGAGGGCCCGCACCCGGTGGTAGTCCGGGGCGACGGCGACCGCCTGGCGCGCCTCGTGCTCGGCGGACGCGAGCCGCCCGACCGACGCGAGGGCCCGCGACAGCTCGATCCGCGCCCAGCACACGTCGGTGACCCCGAGATCGCCGAGCAGCCCGAGCACCCGCTCGCCGGCGATCACCGCCTCCGGCAGGCCGTTGCGGATCCCGGACTCGGCGCTGCTGGCGAGCAGGTCGAGCTGCCGCGCGATCGCCGTCTCGCACCGGAGCCCGAGCCGGAGGGCGTTCCCACGCGCCAACAGGTCGCGGGCCAGGGCGCGGTCCGGGCCGTCGGCCTCGACGGCGGCGGTGAACAGGTACTCGGCCGCGCACACCGGGAGCTGCCAGTCGACGCACGCGTCCGCCACCTCCCGGGCCAGCGCGAGCGACGACTCCGCCGGCTCGAACCGGAGCGCGAACACCGCCTTCGCCGCGAGGTACCGCGCCAGGCACGGGCGATCGAGCGCGCACCGGTCGAGGTGATCGCCGAGGTGGTGGGCCGCAGCGCCGCGCCCGGTGTAGGTCGCGATCACGTACGCCCGCACCACCACCGGGAGGCGGTCGGGGTCCCCGTACGACCCGCGCGCGGCCTCGATCCACGCGTCGACGTCCTCCCGATCGGCGGCAGCGCTGGCGAGCCCGAGACCCGGCCCGTCGACCAGCAGCTCCGCGGCCGCGGCCCGGAACCAGTCGAGCCACCGGCCGCGGGCGCCGTCGTCGTCGGGGGAGCGATCGCGGACGAACCACCGCACCGTGTCGAACAGCCGGTACCGGCCCGGTCGACCCGGCGACGGCGCGATCAGCCCCCGCTCCACCAGCGCCCCGATCGCGGCGGTGGCGGGCGGCGCGTCGTCCGGCAGCCGGATCACCCGCTCGGCGAGCGCGAGGGTGAACGCGCCCCCGAACACCGCGAGCTGCGCGCAGGCCGACCGGGCCCACGCCGGCAGGTGGTCCCAGGTGGACTCGAGCATCGCCTCGATCGACCGGTGGCGATCCGGCAGATCCCGGCGGCGACCTGCGAGCGACCGGTGCCGACGCAGGGCCGCGAGCGCCCCGTCGAGCCCGAACGCGGCGGCGTGCCCGGCGGCGATCTCGACCGCGAGAGGCACGCCGTCGACCGCGACCGCGAGCTCGACCAGCCCGTCGGCCTCGGCGCCGGCTCCGGCTCCGTCGACCGCGCCACCGGCGGCCCGGATCCGGTCGACCAGCAGCCGCACCGCCGCGCCGTCCGCGTCCGTCCCGAGCGGCGGGACCGGCACCACCCGCTCTCCGGACAGCCCGAGGGCGGCCGGGGCCGTCACCACCACCGTCACGCCGGGCTTCGACAGCACGTCGAGCACCGCAAGCGCCGCCCGCGGATCGTCCGCCGACAGGTCGTCGAGGACGACGATTCCGGGCGCGCGGGCGAGGGTGGGGCCCACGTCGGTCCGCTCGGCGCGCAGCGCCCGGCCGATCCGCTCCCACAGCTCGTCCGGGTCGGCGTCGCGGGCGTCGACGAACCAGTGGGGCCGCCCCGCGCGACGGGCCCACTCCCCCGCGAGGCGGGTCTTGCCGATCCCCGACGGACCGACCAGGGTGACGAGCCCGTCACCGACCGCGTCGAGGGCCGCGAGCTCCGCCTCCCGTCCGACGAACCCGTCCCGCGGCCCGGACGGGGCCTCGACCACCTCGGGCGCGTCGAGCTCGAGCCGCACCCCGACCCGCGGCACGGTGACCAGGTGGCGCGGGTGGGCGGGGTCGGCCTCGATCGAGGTCCGGAGCCGGTACAGCGTGACGTACACCGTCCGGGTCCGCACCGCGGGCGCGTACCCCCAGACCTGCCGCAGCAGCTCGGCCGGCGCGACCGTGATCCCCGGCCGGCGCGCCAGGTACGCCAACACCTTGAGCTCGAGCGGACGGAGCGACGCCCCGGTCGACACCCGCCCGGTCAGCAGGTCGACGGTCCGATCCGTCAGCGTCAGCGTCGCGCTCATCCGGCCAGCGTATGCCAGGCGAACCGCTCACGGTGCGGGGCCGGCGGGGGGCAGCTCCAGGATCCGCGTCGGCGGGTGCACCTCCCACGCCGACCGCTGGTCGCGGAGGAACCGCCCCGGCGGGTGCCACCGGAGCCCGTACGGGTCGCCGGTCCGCCCGACCGCGACCCGCGCGCCCCAGGTCCACGGCGCGACGAGACCGTCGTCCGGCCCGAGCGCGGCGGCGACGGCGTTCACCACCGCGGTCTCGGCCCGGACCCGCGACGTCCGGGCGCCGAGCGCGAACCCGCCGAGCGCCACCTGCGCCGCCACGGCGAGCGCTGCGACCCCGGCGCCCGGACG
>JBEBJW010001071.1:0-3189 GCA_040079715.1 Myxococcota bacterium
GCCCGGGGTCGCTCGGACGCGCCAGCCGCCGCCCCGCCGGTGCGGGTGGTCCACCTCCGGCGAGGGACGGCGCCGGTCCGCCGGCTGGCGGTGCCGGACCTGCCCGCCGAACCCGGGACGACCGACGGGGATCCCGACGCGGCTCCGGAGGGGGCTCCGGAGGCGGCCGATCCGGCCGGGCTGACCCTCGACGACCTCGATCCGGAGGTCCGCGCGACGTTGACCCGGGCCGCGCTCGACCGGGTGCAGGCCCTGGCCGACGCGTGCGAGGGCGAGGTCGACGGCGCGGAGGACCTGGCCGCGTTCGTGACCCTCGATCACCAGGGCGTCGCCGAGGTGGAGCTCCGGGCGATCGGCGCGGACCCAGGCCCGATCGAGGTCCAGGACCGGGCGCTCCCCGACGCGCTGGTGCGGTGCCTCGACGACACGGTGTGGGACCAGGACTGGTCGGTCGCGGGTCCAGCGGTGCCGGAGGGGTCGGAGCTGCCGGTCGCGCTGTCGCTGCGGCTCCAGGCCCCATAGGTCCCGGTGGGGCGTTCGGGCCCGGATCCGGCTCCGGACGCCGAGCGTCGACCGATCGCCGGCCGGTCGTCCGCGGGTCGTCATACGACCCGGGTGCATGTCCGACCGCCGCGCCGTGATCCATCCGACCGTCGACGCCCTGCTGACCGGGGTGTACGACGGCTGGTCGTTCGTCCTCCGGTTCTTCGGGTCGGTGGTCCGTCCGCCGTTCCACCTCCGCGAGATCGTGAAGCAGTGCTACGAGATCGGGTACCGGTCGCTGCCGTTGATCACGATGACCGGGTTCATCACCGGGATCGTGTTCACCAAGCAGTCCCGGCCGTCGCTGGCGGCGTTCGGGGCCACCTCGTGGCTGCCGTCCCTGATCACGATCGCGCTGGTCCGGTCGCTCGCGCCGCTCGTCACCGCGCTGATCTGCACCGGGAAGGTCGGGTCGAGCATCGGGGCCGAGCTCGGCTCGATGAAGGTGTCCGAGCAGGTCGAGGCGATGGAGGTCTCGGCGATCAACCCGTTCAAGTACCTGGTGGTCACGCGGACCCTCGCCACGACCCTGATGTTGCCGGCGCTGATGATCTACTTCTGCTTCGTCGGGTTGATCGGCGCGTTCCTGAACGTCCACGTCAACGAGGCGGTCAGCCTCCAGACGTTCCTCCAGAGCGGGTTCTCGACGATCACGTTCCTCGACGTGTGGGCGTCGGTCGCCCGGTCGTTCGTGTTCGGGTTCACCATCGGGATCATCGCCTGCTACAAGGGGTTCAACGCCACCAAGGGCACGCAGGGTGTCGGTCGGGCCGCGAACAGCTCGGTCGTGCTGGCGATGTTCGTGATCTTCATCGAAGAGGTGCTGATCGTCCAGATCATCACCGCGATCCGGGGAGGGTGAGTGGCACCGCGTGGACCCCTCGGGACCCCGATCGAGCCGGACGCGCCGGTGATCTCGATCCGCGGCCTGACCAAGTCGTTCGGGGACAACCACGTCCTGCGCGGGATCGACCTCGACGTGTTCGCCGCCGAGAACGTGGTCGTGCTCGGGAAGTCGGGCACCGGCAAGTCCGTGCTGATCAAGATCGTCGTCGGTCTGCTCCGTCCGGACGCCGGCGAGGTCATCGTCCTCGGCCAGCCGGTCCACGACCTGCGCCCGCGCGAGCTCGACGCGCTGCGGGTCCGGGTCGGATTCTCGTTCCAGCACAGCGCGCTGTACGACAGCATGGACGTGCGGACGAACCTCGAGTTCCCGCTGCTGATGAACACCCGCGGGCTGTCGGCGGCCGAGGTCAGGGAGCGGGTCGACGAGGCGATCGAGGCCGTCGGGTTGGCCGACAAGCTGGGCCAGATGCCGGCCGAGCTGTCCGGAGGTCAACGGAAGCGGGTGGGGATCGCCCGGACGCTGATCCTCAGGCCGGAGATCATGCTGTACGACGAGCCCACCGCCGGCCTCGACCCCACGACCAGCGCCGAGATCAACGAGCTGATCGAGCAGGTCCGCCGGACGTACCACACGAGCTCGATCATCATCACCCACGACCTCACCTGCGCCAAGCAGACCAGCGATCGCGTCGCGATGCTGATCGACGGGAAGGTTCTGCGGACCGGCACGTTCGACGAGGTGTTCGACACCACGGATCCTCAGGTCCGTGCGTTCTACGACTACAACTTCATCCAGCGAGAAGGGCATGAGCGATAGCCCGAACAAGCAATCGGTGATCGTGGGGCTGTTCGTCGCCGTCGCGATCGTGTTCTTCGGTGGCGCGATCCTGACGATCGGGAGCCTGAACGACACGTTCTCGCGGAAGGTCCGGGTCACGACGGCGTTCGACGAGGTCAACGGCCTCCAGACCGGCAACAACGTCTGGTTCTCCGGGGTCAAGGTCGGCACGGTCAAACGCGTCGACCTCGAGGGCGCGCGGGTGACGGTCGAGCTGGCGATCGACCGCGAAGCGACGCCGTTCATCCACGCCGACGCCAAGGCCAAGGTCAGCAGCGACGGCTTGATCGGCAACAAGATCGTCGTGGTGTACGAGGGGACCGCCGACGCCCCGGCGATCCGGGACGGCGACGCGCTCGAGGCCGGGGTCGCGGTGTCGACCGAGCAGATGATGGCGATGTTCCAGGAGAACAACCAGAACCTGCTCGCGATCACCACCGACGTGAAGGGGCTCACCGCGCGGCTCGCGGCCGGGGAGGGCACCGCCGGCAAGCTCCTGACCGACGACACGCTGTACGCCGACCTGACGACCGCGGTGTCGTCGCTGAAGACCGCGTCGGACAACGCCGTCGGGATGACGTCGTCGCTGTCGTCGCTGGCGGCGGACCTGAACCGGGAGGGCAACCTGGCGAAGGACCTCGCGTCCGACCAGCAGACCTACGCCTCGCTCACCGCCAGCGTCCACCAGCTCCAGTCGGTCGCCGACGACGCAGCCACCGTGGTCGACGGGCTGGCGGCGGGCGCGGCGAACCCCGAGACCCCGATCGGGACGCTGTTCCTCGATCAGGAGGCCGGCAGCGACCTGAAGCAGGTGCTCGAGAACCTGAACACGGGCTCGGTGCTGCTGTCCGACAACCTGGAGGCGATGCAGCACAACGTCCTGCTGCGCGGGTTCTTCAAGAAGAAGGCCCGGGCGGAGGCCGAGGCGGGGGAGCCCGCGCCGGGCGAGGCGGACGATGGGG
>JBEBJW010001072.1:0-3185 GCA_040079715.1 Myxococcota bacterium
GTCGACGCCGCGCTGCCGGCCGCGTTCGACCACCCGGGGTGGGTGCTCGGCGACCCGCACAGCCACGCGTCCCCGTCGAGCGACGCCGCGATCCCGATGGAAGACCGCCTGATCGTCGCGGCGGGGGTCGGGATCCAGGTCCACTTCGGCACCGACCACGACCACCTGGCCGACTACCGCCCGCTGCTCGACCCGCTCGGCCTCGCCCCGGTGCTGAAGTCGGTGGTCGCGGACGAGGTCAGCCCGCCGCTCCGCGGCCACTTCAACATCTACCCGGTCGAGCCGACCCCCGGGGAGCCCGACAACGGCGCGTGGGAGTGGTGGGCGGAGATCCCGGCCTCGACCGAGGCGATGGTCGACACGCTCCGGGCCCGCCACGGCGACGGGTTCGTGCTCCAGTCGAACCACCCGACGTCGTCGGGGCTGGCGAGCTCGGCGTCGTGGGACGTCGGAGTCGTCGACAAAGGCGACTTCTGGACCGACCGGATCGAGGCGGCCGAGGTGTTGAACTCCGGTGACTACGCGTCGTTCCTCGGGTTCTGGGAGGACCTCGTCGGGCGCGGGTACCGGGTCACCCCAGTCGGGGTCAGCGACTCGCACAGCCACTTCGGCGGGAGCGTCGGGTGGTCCGCCACCTGGCTCGACGTGGGGACCGACGACGTCACCGCCGTGACCGACGACCTCGTGGCGTCGGCGATCCGCGACGGGCGGGTCGTGGTGAGCCGCGGGCCGTTCCTGGCGCTGGACCGCGATCCGGGCGCGACCGTCGCCCCCGGGACCCGGCTCGCGGTCGAGGCCCGGTCGGCGTCGTGGGTCAAGGTCGACCGGATCCACCTTATCCGCGACGGGGTCGAGGTCCAGGCCGTCGACGGCACGTCCGCCACGTTCGACCTCGACGCGACCGAGGACGCGTGGTTCGCGGTGATCGCGGACGGCGCGACCCCGATGCTCCCGGTGACCGGCGACACACCGTGGGCGATGGCGGGCCCGTTCCGGGTCGACGTCGGCGCCGACGGGTGGAGCGCGCCCCTGCCGCCGATGGACATCCGATGAGCGACCTGCTGCGGACGCTGGCCCGGGCGAACCGGCTCGCGAACCACCGGCTGCACGCCGCGGTCGCCGGGCTCGATCATGCCGCGTTCCACGCCCCGCGGACCGGGTTCTTCCCGAGCCTGTGGGCGACGCTGAACCACGTGCTGATCGTCGACTGGTACTACGTCGCCGCGCTGTACCGGGAGCCGGATCCGCGGCGGGCGTTCGCGACCGAGACCCCGTTCGACGACCTGCCGTCCCTCGCCCAGGCCCAAGCGGTGTCCGACGACCGGCTGATCGCGTGGTGCGACGCGGCGGACGACGCTGCGTGGGAGCGGATCCTCGAGCTGCCGCGGGCCGGGGGCGTCGTCCAGCGGGACCCCGCGCGGTACATCGTGCTCCACACGCTGACCCACGCGATTCACCACCGGGGCCAGGCCCACGGGATGCTGTCCGGCACGGCGGTCGCGGCGCCGCAGCTCGACGAGTTCGTGGTCCCGTCGGAGGCGAACCTCCGGGCGGGGGACCTCGCCGCGGTCGGGTTCACCGAGCGGGACCTGTTCCGGCGGTGACGCTCACGGGCAGAGGAGCGTGCCCCCGGTCGCGGTGACGTGCGCCCCCGGCCCGATCAGGCAGTGCGGGAACGGCACCCCGACCTGGCCCGGACCGGACACGTGGCTCCCGGTCAGGGTCGCGTCGGCCCACACCGCGAAGCTGTAGCTCGCCGCCGCGTCCGCGAGGTTCGCGTCGCCGATCAGGCCGGGCGCCACGAGCTCGTACCCGTGGTACCCGCCGACCGTCGCGTTCCGGGTCAGGACCGGGGCGTCCACCCCGAGCAACGACACCGCGGCCAACCCGGTCGACCGGCTGTCGACCCAGTTCCCGTCGACCACGTACCCGTCGGACCCGGTGGCGCTGCCGACGAGGGTGATCCCGGCGGCCGCGACGTACACCTCGTTCGCGTACACCGTCGGGGCCTCGATCCCGGTCGACGCGTTCGCGGTGCGGATCCCGTACGCCACCGTGCGCGGCAGCCCGACCGCGCCGATCACGTTCCGCTCGAGCCGGGCGTCGGCCACGTCGTCCTCGAACAGGATCCCGGTCCCGCGGAGGCCCCCGTACACGTCGACCACCTCGTTCCCGATTAGGGTCGGACGGTCGGTGTACGCGAGGTAGAATCCGCCCTCGTCCGAGGTGACCGCGGCCGGATCGACCACGGCCGGCGCGTGCTCGACCATCGCGAGGACCACGTTGCCGTCGAACACGTTGTCCGCGTTCCGCAGGACCCCGTCGAACCCGTGGTCGGCGAACGCGGCGACCCGCGGGACGTACCCGATCTCCGGCAGCACCGTGTACAGCGCGGTCGGGCGGCCGGCGCGGGTCACGACGTTGTCGAGGACGGAGTTGCCGTACGTGCCCTTGTCGAGGTCGACGTGGGCGAGGGTCGCGCCGTCGAACGTCGACGAGGCCACGGTGTTGCCGTACACCCCGCCGCCGGCGAGCTCGACCGTGTTCCACGCGTAGTCGCCGGTGAACGCGCAGCCGCGGATCGTCACCCGGTCGACGTGGTGGATGTACGTCTCGGGCGACCGGCCGAACATCGAGTGGAGCCGGATCGCGAACCAGTCGTTCGCGCCCACGCCGAGCTCGAACCGGCTGTCGAGGATCTCCACCCCCTCGACGGCGCCGACCTGGCCCACGTGGGTCCCGGTGTCGGTCAGCCACGGCGGGTCCGCCGGGTCGCGGGCGAGCAGCAGCAGCGCCGGCGCGCTCGGGGCGCCGACCGCCGCGCCCGGGTCGCGGAACACCACGTTCGACACGACGTCGTTCGCGGTGTTCGACAGCAGCATCGTGAACGTGAGCGCGGTGTCGGTGGTGAACCGCTCGTCGCCGCGGTGATCGAGCACCAGATCGTGGACCCCGACCCCGCCGACCCCGACGATCTCGACCAGCGCGCGGCCGGGGGCCCACGCCCCGCGATCGATCGACGCCGACAGGATCGTCGCCCCCGGGAACCCGCACACGGTGGCCCCGGCGGGGAGCTCGAGCGGCGCGGACACGCCGTACACCGCAGGGGGGAGGTACGCGATCGCGCCGGACGCGGTCGCGGTCTCGATCGCGGCCTGGAGGGGGACGGTCACGTCGGGCTGGGT
>JBEBJW010001073.1:0-3174 GCA_040079715.1 Myxococcota bacterium
GCGTCCGGGCGATCGAGCTGTCCGAGCAGCTCGGGTGGACCGATCCGTCCCACCTCGGGTGGCGCCGCGGGTTGGCCAGCGCGTGGCTCCGGCACGGCGACGTGGCCCGGGCGCAGGGGCGCGCCGCCGACGCGTCCGCCGCGTGGCACCGCGCGCTCGAGGCCGCGCACGGGCTCGCAGACCTCCAGACCTACGAGAGCAGCCGGCGGGCGCGGGAGGTCGTCCACGCGCTCGAGGCGCGCGGGTTCTCCGACCGGGAGCTCGGCGTGCTGCGATCGCGGTGGTCGCGGGCGCCGGCGCCGGCCTCCCATCGATGAGCGGCGGTGACGCGCCGCGGGAACGCCGATACGCTACGGCCGACAGCTGCCTCCCCTCACCGGTCGGGCGGCACAGCGGGAGAGATCCTTGGAACCGAACCTCGGCGGCGCGCACATCCTGGTCGTGGAAGACGACCACACCATCGCGATGGGGCTGGTGGCGGCGCTCGAGCACGAGCGGTTCGACGTCCTGCACGTCGACAACGGGGAGCGGGCGCTGGAGTCGGTCCGCGAGAAGACGCCCGACCTCGTGCTGTGCGACATCATGTTGCCCGGGGTCGACGGGCTGCAGGTGATGCGGACGATCAAGAGCGAGTTCCCGACCGTCCCGGTGATCATGCTCACCGCGCGGACCGACGAGATCGACCGGGTGATGGGCCTCGAGATGGGCGCCGACGACTACGTCACCAAGCCGTTCTCGATCCGGGAGGTCACCGCGCGGGTCAAGGCCCGGCTGCGCGAGCGGAGCCAGGAGCCGCGCACCCCGGACGTGTTCCACTTCGGCAGCGTGAAGGTCGACCTCCGCCGGCGGATCCTGTGGAAGGACAACGAAGAGTCGCACCTCACCACCCACGAGGCCGGCACGCTCGCGTACCTGATCACCCACCGCGGCCGCGACGTGAGCCGCGACGAGCTGCTGCAGGAGGTGTGGGGGTACAGCGCGGCGCTGACCACCCGCACCGTGGACAACCAGATCCTGAAGCTGCGGAAGAAGATCGAGGACACCCCCGGTCAGCCCCGCCACATCCTCACCGTGCACGGCACGGGGTACCGGTTCGAGCCGTGACCGCGTGATGGGCGAGCGAGACCTGCCCGTCGACGACCGCGGCCTGGCGCTGCGGCTGTGCGAGTGGGGCGCCGTCGACACCCACTTGGCAGGACGCCCGGTCGTGATCCTGCACGGGTTCCTCGAGCAAGGGGCCGCGTGGGACCGGGTCGCGCGCGGGCTCGGCCGGTGGGTCGTCGCGCCGGATCAGCGCGGGCACGGGCGCTCCGGGCACGTCGGGGCCGGCGGGTGGTACCACTTCTGGGACTACGTCGGCGACCTCGACGCGCTGGTGGCGCACGTCCGCGCGTCGAGCGGCGGCGCCCCGGTCGATCTCGTCGGACACTCGATGGGCGGCACCGTCGCCGCGCTGTTCGCCGGCGCCCGCCCGGAGGCCGTCCGGCGGCTGGTGCTGGTCGAGGGGCTCGGCCCGCCGGACACCACCGACACCGCGGTCGACCGGGCCCGCCAGTACCTCGACCACCGTCGCCGACCGCCCGTCCATGGCCCGCTGCGCGACGCTGCGGACGGGGCTGCGCGGATCCGCAAGTTCAATCCGGAGATCCCCGAGGCGGTCGCCGACGCGCTGGCCGAGCGGATCACCGCGCCCGACGGGGACGGGGTCCGATGGACCTGGGATCCCCTGCACCGCGGGCGCGCGCCGAACCCGTTCGAGGCCGCGATCTTCGTCCGGTTCCTGCGGGAGATCACCGCCCCCACGCTGGTGATCGACGGCGGCCGGACCTCGTTCGTGGTCGCGGACGCGCCGGAGCGAGCCGCCGCGATCCGCGACGCACGCCGCGTCGTGATCCCCGACGCCGGCCACCTCGTGCACCACGACGCGCCCGACGCGCTGGCGGACGAGATCCGCAGGTTCCTGGAGGAGACGTGATCCCGCCCGTGTCGACCACCCTCGCCGCGGTCGCGACCGACGACGCCGCCCGCCGGACCCGCAAGCACGTGTCGACGATCCGGGGGATCCGCGGGGTCCCCGGCCCCGAGCTGACGAAGATCGTCGCGCGGGCCGCCGAGACCCCGGTGGCCCTGCCGGATGACGCGACCGCGCTGACCCAGCTGTTCGGGACGGCGTGGGAGGACGGCCTGGTCGCGATCGGGCTGCTGGCGACCACCGTGCGGGACACGCCGGCCGAGGCCCTGGCCCTCGGGATCGCGTGGGCGGCCCGCACCGACGACGTGGCGACCGCCGACGCCCTCGGCTGGCTGGTGATCGGCCCGGCAGCGGTGATGGCGGACGATCTGGACGCCGTGCTCGGCCTCGCCGGCCAGCCGCGTCCGGAGTCGCGCCGGGTGGCGGTGTCCGCCGGGCTCGCGTGGACCCCGACCCCGATCGAGGGCCCGTCCGCGGCGGCGCTCCGGACCACCCTCGGCGAGCGGCACCTGGCGATGGTCGATCGGCCGCTCGGGCCGTGGATCGGTCGGCTGTGCGCCCGGTTCGTCCGGGACGCGAACCCGGCGGTCCAGAAGGCGGTCCGGCGGGTGCTCCGCGCGTGGGCCGACGTGGACCCGAACGCGGTCGTCGCGTGGGCCCCGACGGTGCGCGGAGGCCTGCCGCGCTTGCTCGGGGCGGTGGTCGACGACGCGAAGGCGGCGGTCCGGTTCCTCGACGAAGCCGACGAGAACGACGAGAACGACGACGACCTCCACCCCGACGACGTTGACGAGGAGTCCCCGTGACCGACGCCGCGGTGGCGCTCGCGATCGGCTGCGTGCTCCAGATCGCCGACGCCCGCCTGACGTTCGACGCGGGCGATGTGAACGCGGCCGCGGACCGCCCGGCGCGGTGGATCGAGGCCACCCACCTCGAGGTCGCCGCCGACCCGACCTGCCCGTGGATCGAGCTGTCGGTGCCCCCGGGCGCGGCCCTCGGCGACCACCGCGCCCGCCAGCGCCTCGGCGACGGCACCCACACCCGCCTCGGCGAGGAGCGGTGGGAGGTCCTCCCGCGGTCGATCGACGGCGGCGGCGCCGTCCGCCTCCACACCCCGGAGCTCCTGTCGGGCGATCGGGTGGTGATCGACGTCGTGCGCGAGCTGCCCCCCGGGACCGTCCGGTGGCGACCCGGCGCCGCCC
>JBEBJW010001074.1:0-3130 GCA_040079715.1 Myxococcota bacterium
CACGCTGTACAGCGCGGCGTGGTTCGACGAGCCGGTCACCCGGGTCGCGCCGCTGGTCGCGCCGCGGCCCGCGCCCCCGCCGCCGGTCTCGTGGTGGACGGTCGGCCTGCTGGTCGGGGCGGTGGCGGCGGTGAGCGCGATCGCCACCACCGCGATCGCGGTCGGCGGGCTCGCGCTGGTCCTGGTCGCCCGGTAAAGCGACGCGCTCGAGCGGATCGCAGGCGCTACAGCGTGGCTTCGCCCGAATACAGATTGCTCTCGGTGCCGCATTCGCCCGATGCGTCTGCCGCGATCGGCGGATCCAGCGGGACCGATCCCTCTCCGTCGATCCGGACGAGCGTCGCCGTGTACCGACCGGTGCAGGTCGGGTGTAGGCTGCCTTCCTCGAACATGAACTGGAACCACACCGCCTGCTCGTCGGTCGTCCCGTCGAGCGGCTGCTCGGTCGTGGCGACGGACTCCCCCTCCAACGCTGCGTCCAGTCGGACGGCCAGGCTCTCGGGGTCCGGCAGCTCCGCCAAGGTCGCCGCCCCGACGACCACGTTCACCTCGTACCCGACCCTGGGGTCGCACGCCGCGACCAACAGGACTCCAACCCACAAAGAGTGACGATTCACCATGGATTCTCCCGTGCCCACCTCCCGAATATCCGCCCCGCGTGGGTCGATCGTACACAGGTGGGTCACAGGGCGGCGCACATCCATTCGACCAACCGATCGAGCGGGTGGCCCACCGGCGGCGGATGCGACGGCGCGCCGTTCACCAGCCCCAACCAGTGGACGGCGTGGGCGGCGAGCGGCGACCGCGGCGCGATCTGTACCGCCTCCCGGAAGTTGACCGCCGCGACCGACGGTCCGTGGAGGAGACCGTCCGCCAAGGCGACCGTGGCGAGCGCGACCGCTGCGCCCTCCCGATCGCCGTCCTCCTCGCACGACTGCCACACGGCGAGCGCCTCGGGCCGGTAGCTGTCCGGATGGGCTCCCTCGTACGCGAGGCACCAACCCACTCGCAACCGGCGGTCCAGGTTGGAGGGGGACACGGCCGACAGCCAACTGCGGGCCTCCGACGGACTTCCGCGCAGGAGGGCCAAGTCAGCGAGCAGGATCCGCGTGACGTCGGCGTTGGCGGCCTCACCGATCTGCTCCCACCGGCGTACGGTGGCGATCCCGAGCCGCTCGGCGCTGGTCGGGTCGACCCAGCGGAGGACCTCGAAGCGATAGCCGTCCACCAACAGCCGACGCCGAAAGCCGACCCGCGCGTCGAACCGATCCGCGTCGATCCGATCGAGCTCGGCGAGCGCACCGACCGCATCCCCGTCGGCGAGCCGCGATCGCGCGCGCTCCATCCCGACCTGCAGGCGGGACTCCGGCGACAAGCGGTCCAGCACCCGTTCGAGCTGGTCGAGCGCCTCGGCGACCGTGCTCAGCTCCCCGACGCGCTCGGCCGACACCAGCAACGCCCGCCAGGCTCGGTACCGGTGCTCCGGGTCGTCGCCGGCGTCCTCCACCGCGGCTCGGGCGGCTTGGAGCGACTCGGTGAGCCGGCCAGCCTGCCGCAGGTACCTGGACCGGCTGACCTCGAACCCCGACCGGGGCTGCGGGTCGTCCGACCAGGCGGCACCGGCCTCGGCGTACCCGACCAGCTCGTGCGGCGTGCCCCGGTCGAGCCGAAGGGTGCACAGCGCGCGCGCCATCGCCGCGGCGCGGGCGCGCTCGCCAAGGTCCGCCAGCGACCGGGCGGCGTCCCAGATCGACGGGAGGTCGGCCGCCAACGGTTCGTACCGCTCGGCCGGCACCACCTGGGTCGGGTCGGGGACCGCGAGGTGGAGCCGCCGCTCGAGCGCGTCGATGTCGAGCGCGGCTGTCGCGTGCTCCACCTGGCCGTCGAAGCGGAATCCGCTCCGCCGGACCGCCACGACCAGCGTCGGGTTCTTCGGGTCGCGCTCGATGGCGATCCGGAGCCGCGCCATGGTCGAGTACACCGTTCGGCTGCGGACCGCGGGGTGGTACCCCCACACCTCCCGCAACAATCGCTCGGTGGAGATGACCTCTCCGGCGTGGTCGGCGAGGTGTCGGAGCAGGGCCGCTTCGCGGGGCCGGAGCGGTCGGTCGTCCACCGTCCCACGATCGAGATCGATCGTCCGCCCGCCGTGACGCACCCACCGCACCGACGCCCCCCGGGGTTCCGACCGCGTCGGCGGCCGGTCGTCCCGGCCGCCGGCTCATCCTACAGCGGTTCGCCCCACACGGTGACCGTCCGCGAGGCCACCAGGTGGTCGTACGCGGTGAAGTCGACGGTGTACCCGGCGTAGTCGCAGCTCAGCGACGGCGACCAGGACTCGCCGTACCACACGGTCGGATCGAACGTCTCGAACAGCTCGAGCGACACGATCGGCTCGTTCCGGTCGTCGGCCTCGTCGTACACGTTCGCCTCGACGGCGATCACGTCGGTGGCACCGTCTTCGTCCTCGACCTCGACCC
Source organism: Myxococcota bacterium (assembly GCA_040079715.1). Taxonomy (GTDB): domain Bacteria; phylum Myxococcota_A; class UBA796; order UBA796; genus JACKER01. Next base: position 2,481 of record JBEBJW010001074.1, read on the forward strand.
CGTAGCTCCACACCGGGCCCACGCCGACCTCGACGTAGCACCGGGCGAACGCGCCGGTGATCTGCGGGATGTAGTCGGTCCCCGACATCTGGACCGTGTCCTGGTAGTAGCAGCCGCTGGCGACCGACGCGGCCGCCGCCGCCGCGAGCCACCGCCGCCGCCGCCCGAGCACCAGGAGCCCGCCGAGGGCCACCGGGATCACCCCCGCCGGACTGCCGCCGGTCGCGCACGAGCAGCCCTCGGTGTACCGGACCGCCCACTGCGCGGTCCCGGCGCCGTCCGGGCCGGTGGTGTCGGCCGGATCGAGGGGATCGCTGCCCTGGTCGACCTCCGCTCCGTCGTCGACGCCGTCGCCGTCGGAGTCCGCGACCTCGGGGTCGCTCCCCGCGTCCGCCTCGTCGCCGTCATCGAGGCCGTCGTCGTCGGAGTCGGCGGCGGTCGGATCCGACCCACCCGCGACCTCGTCGCCGTCCTCGATCCCGTCATCGTCGGTGTCCGGGTCGAGCGGATCGCTGCCGACCGTGCCCTCCGGGCCGTCGTCGATCCCGTCGCCGTCGGTGTCGTCGAGCAGCGGGTTCGTGCCGTCCGCGACCTCGCCCCCGTCGGTCACGCCGTCGAGGTCGGTGTCCGGGTTCAGCGGATCCGTCCCG
>JBEBJW010001075.1:0-3164 GCA_040079715.1 Myxococcota bacterium
CTGTCGTGGTCGCAGGAGCTCCCCGCCCGCGAGGTCGGCGACCGACCGCCGGCGGATCCGCCCGAGGCACGCCCGGTGCGCGACGGTGAACAGCCACGCCCGGACCGCGCCGGTGTCGCGCCACCGCCGCTCGATCAGCCGGGTGAACGTCTCGACGCACACCTCCTCGGCGTCCTCGCGCCGGCCGAGCATCCGGAGCGCGAACCCGGTGATCCGCGGGGCGTACCGGTCGTACAGCGCGTCGAACGCCCGCTCGTCGCCCCCGTGCCACGCCGCGACCAGCTGCTCGTCGGTCGGGGGCTGCGCGGCCAGCGCTGCGGGCATCCGTGCTCTCCCTCCCGGTTCAACGCGCGACCGCGCCGGACGTGGAGAGCGTACCGCCGAATAAAAAACAGTCCACGTCCGACCGGGTCGGCGGTTTCACCGATTACCAGGAGGTTGAGATGACCCGGTTCGTGATCGTGCTCGGCGTGACCCTGATCCCGATGGCGGCGTTCGGCGCCGACATGGACGGCGACGGCTACAACTCGCAGGTCGATTGCGACGATCGCGACCCGAACACGCACCCGCAGGCGCCCGAGGCGTGCGACCAGATCGACAACGACTGCGACGGCGTGGTCGACGACAACTGCGGCAACCCGGGCGGCGCCGACGCCGACCAGGACGGGTACGACACCACCACCGACTGCGACGACGGTGACCCCGCGGTCCATCCCGGGGCGGCCGAGGCGTGCAACGGCGTCGACGACGACTGCGACGGCGTGGTCGACGACGGCTGCGGCAACCCGGGCGGCAGCGACGACGACCGCGACGGCTACACCTCCGACGTGGACTGCGACGACGGGGACGCGTCGGTCCACCCCGACGCGGTCGAGGCGTGCAACGGCGTCGACGACGACTGCGACGCGGTGATCGACGAGGGCTGCGGCACGACCACCGGCAGCGACGACGACCGCGACGGCTACACCTCCGACGTGGACTGCGACGACCAGGACGCCGCGATCCACCCGGACGCCGCCGAGTCGTGCGACGGGGTCGACAACGACTGCGACGGCGCGGTCGACGACGGCTGCCAGACCACCGACACCGGCACGAACCCGGGCACGACGGATCCGGGCACGACGGATCCGGGCACCACGGATCCGGGCACCACCGACCCTGGCACGAACCCGGGCGGCGACGACCCGCAGGACACCGGGATCAAGGGCGAGGGCGGGTGCGGCGGCTCGGGCGGCAGCTACGCGATGCTGGTGCTGCCGCTCGCGCTGCTCGGCGGCCGGCGGCGGATCGCCCGGGCCTGATCGGGACCGTCCCCGCGAGCGGATCCACGCGACCGCTCGGGGCGGTTCGACCTGGGAGCGCTCGGCCACGGGATCGAGGCCGACGGCGGGGTCGTGTACTGCTGCGCCCACTGCGCCCGGGATCACGGGGTCGAGGGCGTCGCCGACCGGGCCTGACCGGTCGTGTCGCGCTACTCGCCGCCGTACCGTCCGACGTCGCTCCGGGTGCCGTCGGCGTCGTCGAACCGCTGGTTCGGATCGCCGGCGTCGATCGCCGGCGACGCGGGGCCGAGGTGGAAGTCGCCGGCCGCCGGGTCGACCCACTCGGGATCGACGTACTGGTTGCCGATCCCGGTGACGAACGGCCCGTAGTCGAGCTGGTTGTCCCAGAACAGGCTGTACGACGCGTCGATCGGGACCAGGTCGCCGGCGGCGCTGCCCGCCACGATGTTGTTCCGGAACGTCAGGGTCCCGGTGAACAGCCGCCCGCCCCACGGGTCGAGGTCGTCGATGTCGTGGAACACGTTGTTCTCGAGCACCATCGGGCCGGTCCCGGTGGTCTCGAGCTCGAACGCGGTCTGGGCGGTGTCGATCGTGATCCGGTCGAACACGTTGTTGCTGAGGTGGAGCTGGTCGAGGCGCTCGGCCGCGATCACGCCGTGGTGAACGCCGCCGGTGACGGTGTTGTGGGTGATCACCGCGTCGTCGCCCTGCCACAGGAACCACAGCAGGTCGGTGTCGTTGTCGGTCCACGAGACGCCGTCGAGCACCAGGAGGTTCTCGTCGAACACCAGCGCGAACGGCCCGGTGACCCGGTCGACCACGCAGTCGGACACGGTGACGTCGCCCTCCTCGACCGTCAGCGCGGCCCCGTGATCGGTCGACCACGGCTCGTCGACCCCGGTGCCGTCGAGGCGGAACCCGGACAGCGACAGCGTCCCGTCCCGGACGAACACCGCGGTGTCCGCCCCGCCGTCGATCACCGTCGACGCGGGCCCGCCGGTGGACACGATCGTCACGTCGAAGCTCCACAGGACCTCGATCGGGCCGTAGGTCCCCGGGCAGACCGCGATCACGTCGCCGGGCGCCGACACGTCGATCGCGTCCTGGATCTCGGTGAACAGCGCGGAGCCGTCGGCGCAGACCTCGAGGTCGGCCTCGATCGGGTCGGTCCCCGTCCCGGTGGTCCCCGTCCCGGTCTCGGTCCCGGTCTCGGTCCCGGTGTCCGAGCCGCCGGTGTCGGTCGACGTCTCCGTTCCGGTGTCGGTTTCCGCTCCGGTTCCGCCGGTCCCGGGCCGGGTCCCGGTGTCCGATCCGACGAGATCCAGCGTCCCGAGCGGGTCTCCGTAGCATCCGATCGACAGGGCCGCGAGCCACCGCATGTCGCCTCCTGTCGGGTGCGTATGACGCGGTGGGGGTCGGGGACGGGTCAGTCCACCGACGCCTCGAACGCGACCGGGCCGCAGTCGCCGGATCCGAGCGCGTCGATCGTCGGGCAGTCGTCACCGCGGCAGTCGTACGCGGTCGACACGGTGCCGGCCATCGTCCACGCGGACGTGAGCTCGGCGTCGACCTCAGTGTACGCCTCTCCGGACGCGTCGAGCCCGACCTGGTCCAGGTCGAACGTGTTCCAGCCGTCGCACGCGACCCAGCCGTGGGCCCGCTCGCACCACAGCTCGGTCCCCTCGTCGGGCCACACCGCGCCGGGATCGAGGCGGAGGGCGTACCCGCGGCCGCCGTGGTGCTCGAGCTCGAACCGCAGGTCGGTCGACAACCCGCCGCACGGCGCGTCGATCGCGTCGACCGCCCACGCCCCGGACCGCGGCCCGCAGGCTGCCGCGGTCACCGCCGCCGTCATCGCCGCCGCCATCGCCGCCGTCGCCC
>JBEBJW010001076.1:0-3162 GCA_040079715.1 Myxococcota bacterium
CGGGCGGCGCGTGGGCCCGCGCGGCGTGCGGAGCGGCCCGGGCGGCGCTCGGCCAGCTCGACGTCGCGGTCGTCGACGTCGAGCGGGCCGCGGCCGACGCGGGGGACGGCCTGACCGCGGCGCGGGTCGCGGCGGTCCGGGCGGCGGCGCTGGCGCGGATCGACCGGGCGGAGGCCCACCGGATCCTCGACGACGCGGGCCCCGAGGGCGCGGTCGCGGTCGGCGGGGACGACGCGCTCGCTGCGCTGCGGGCGGCGCTCGACGGCGCGCCGTTCGCGGTCGAGGCCACGGGACCCGCCCGGGACGTCCGGACGCTGATCCGGCGGATCCTCGCGTGAACGACCCATTGTCCCGCAGCCCGGGCCCACTCCCACGGCAAATTTCCCTGACGCGGTCACCGGTTGGGGGCCGATCAGCGCCGCTGGAAATTTCCGTGTGAGCCTCCGGGCCCGGTCCGCTCGAGTGGTCAGCGCCCGCCGGACGCCCGCGCCCGCGCCTCCGGCGGCACGAGGTGCTGCGGGCCCGATCCGATCAGGTCCGCGCGCCCGGCTTCGGTCAGCGCCTCGCGCGCGAGCGGCCACCACTCGCGATCCCAGTACAGCAGGAGCGCCTTCTGGAGCTTCTTCTCGCGCAGGCCCTTCGCGACGTACACCGGCTCGCCGGTCAACGGGTCGATCCCGGTGTGGTACATCGCCGACGCGATCGACATCGGGGTCGGGATGAAGTCCTGGACCTGCCGCGGCCGGTACCCCTGGTCCTTGAGCCACAGCGCGAGCTCGACCATGTCGGTCAGGGAGCAGCCCGGGTGGCCGCTGATGAAGTACGGGACGTCGTACTGGTCCTTGCCGGCGTCCTCCGACGCGCACTGGAACATCGTCCGGAACCGCTCGAACGCCTCCGGTCCCGGCTTCTTCATCTTGTTCAGCACGCCGGGGGACACGTGCTCGGGTGCCACCGACAGCTGCCCGCCCACGTGGTGCGCGGCGAGCTCCGCGACGTACTCCGGGCTCCGGACGGCGAGATCGGTGCGGACCCCGCTCGCCACGAACACGTGCTTGACGCCCTCGGCCTCGCGCACGGCCCGCATCACCTCGATCACCGGCCCGTGATCGGTCACGAGGTTCTCGCACACGCCGGGGTGCACGCACGACAGCTTGCGGCACTTGGACTCGATGTCCTTGCTCTTGCACCGCATCTTGTACATGTTGGCGGTCGGGCCGCCGAGATCGGTGATCGTCCCGCGGAAGTCGCCCATCCGGCGGATCTCGCGGAGCTCGCGGAGCACGCTGTCCTTGGATCGGCTCTGGATGACCCGACCCTCGTGCTCGGTGATCGAGCAGAACGTGCAGCCACCGAAGCAGCCGCGCATCAGCACCACCGAGTGCTTCACCGTCTCGTACGCCGGGATCCGCTCGGTGTACATCGGGTGGGGCGCCCGGTTGAACGGCAGATCGTACAGCGCGTCCATCGACACGTCACCGGACGCGTCGTCGTCGAGCGGGAACGCCGGCGGGTTGTACACCACCGCCCGGTCGCCGTGGACCTGGACCAGCCGGCGCGCGTTGCCGGGGTTGGTCTCGAGCTGGAACGCCCGCGCCATCTTCGCGTAGGCCGCCCGGTCGTCCTTGACCTCCTCGTAGGAGGGCAGCACCACGACCTTCGCGTCGGTGGTGAACCGCGCCGGATCGGCGACCAGCGGCGGGGTGTCGGCCTTGGACGCGATCCATGCGGTGCCGCGGACGTCGCGGATCGCCTTGACCGGCTCCCCGGCCCGCAGCCGCTCGACCACCTCGAGGATCGGGCGCTCGCCCATCCCGAACACCAGCAGGTCCGCCTTGCTGTCGACCAGCACCGACCGCCGCACGGTGTCGGACCAGTAGTCGTAGTGCGCGATCCGCCGGAGGCTCGCCTCGATCCCGCCGAGCACCACCGGCACGTCCGGGAACGCCTCTCGACACCGCTGAGCGTACACGATGGTCGCCCGGTCCGGCCGGCACCCGGTCCGGCCGCCCGGCGAGTACTGGTCTTCCGCCCGGTTCTTCTTCTGGGCGGTCAGCCGGTTCAACATCGAGTCGAGGTTCCCCGCCGCGACCCCGAACATCAGCCGCGGCCGACCGAGCGACCGGAACGGATCCACGTGGGTCCAGTCCGGCTGGGCCACGAACCCGACGCGCAGCCCGCGCGCCTCGAGGAGCCGCGCGATCAACACCGGCCCGAACGCCGGGTGGTCGACGTACGCGTCGCCGCTGACGATCACCACGTCGACCGCGTCCCACCCGCGCGCGTCGAGGTCCGCCCGGCAGGTCGGGAGGAACGGATGACGCGGCGGCGCAGCGGGCCGAGGCGGCGGCCCCTCCCCTCGGCGGTTCCCCGGCCGGTCACGGCTCGCGGCGAACCGCGAACCCTCGGTGTCTCCCATCCCCCTCCCCGGTCCCTAACTACCGGGGCGAGTCGGCGTCGACCGCGAACGGCGTGCTGACCGCTGCCGCCGCCGACGCGATCGCCGACGCGGTGTCCGGCAGGGTCGCGAGGGTGACCACGCTCGCGTCGAGGTCGACCGCGACGACGTACAGGTGGCCGAGCGCGTTGCCGCGCACCTGCAGGCGGACGTACGACTCGGCCCAGTCCGCCGACACCGTCCCCGGCTCGGCCGGGACCGCGACCCCGCGCAGCCCGTTCGGGATCTTGTAGCAGGTGCCGGACGACGGGGTCACGATCCGCTCCGGGCGGGGCGGCTCCCCCGGGTAGATCGGCTGGTGGGGCACCCGGGCCCACGCGTTCGGGATCCGCAGCGCGACGAGCCCGATCCCGCCGACCTCCGCCAGATCGTCGTCGCGGATCATCACCCCGGCCCCGAGGGTCCGCCGGGCGACGGCGATCGGCATGCCCGGCCGCTCCGGAGGAACGAACCCGACGTCCCCTGCGTTGGCGGCGCCGCCGACCGCCGGCGGGACCAGCACGATCGTGGTCCGTGCAGGGTCGTCCGCAGCGAGGATCGGACCGGGGGCGTCGACGATCACCACCCCCGCGTCCACCCCGACCACCCGGACCGCGCCCGGCGTCGCGCGGCGCGGGCGCGACCGGCCGTCGGTGACCGCGAGCACCTCGACCCGGCACCCGGGCTCGACCCCGGACAGGGCGAACGGCGGCACCGGCAGCAGC
>JBEBJW010001077.1:0-3159 GCA_040079715.1 Myxococcota bacterium
CCCCGCGCGACCGGCTGCGGTCCCCGCCCGCCCGACGTCGTCCCGCGGGACCCCGCCGGCCGACCTCGTCCGGGTCCGCGACGCGTTCCGCCAGCTCGCCGAGGCCGTCCACGCGCTGCACGTCCACGGGCGCCTCCACCGCGACCTCAAGCCGACCAACGTGCTGGTCGAGCCGTCGGGGCGGGTCGTGCTGCTCGACTTCGGGCTCGTCGCCGCGGTGACCCCGACCGCCGGGCGCGGACCGGTCGTCGGGACCGTTCCGTACATGTCGCCCGAGCAGGCCGCCGGCGCCGCGCTGACCGCCGCCAGCGACTGGTACGCGTTCGGCACGATGCTGTTCGAGGCGCTGACCGGCGAGCGCCCGTTCACCGGGACCCTGAACCAGGTCCTGGCCGACAAGCAGCACCTCGACGCGCCGGACCCGTCCGAGGCGTGCGACGACCTGCCGGACGATCTGGCGTCCCTGTGCCGGTCGCTCCTCGTGCGCGACCCCGCGGCCCGCCCGGCCGGCGTCACCGTGGTCCAGGCGCTCGGCGGGGCGGCGGACGACACCCGGCCGGACCCGGGGCTCGTCGGGCGGCGGGACGAGCTCGCGGCCCTCGGCGAGGCGTGGGACCGGGTGACCCGCGGCCAGCCCGGCCTGGTCACGATCCGCGGCCGGTCCGGGATCGGCAAGACCGCGCTCGCCGAGGCGTTCGTCCGCGGGATCGGCGCGCAGGTCCTGGCGGGGCGGTGCTACGAGCGGGAGTCGGTCCCGTTCAAGGCGCTGGACGCGCTGGTCGACGCGCTGTCCGAGCGGCTCGGCGCCCACCCCCCGCCGATCCCGGAGCTCGACGGCGCGGGCGAGCTGTTCCCGGTCCTCCGGCGGCCCGGGGTGACGGGCCCGTCGATCGCCGACGCCCACGAGCGGCGGGCCCGCGGGTTCCGGGGCCTCCAGCGGCTGATCGCGTCGCTCGCCCCGCTGGTGGTGTACGTCGACGACGCGCAGTGGGGCGACCCGGACTCGGCCGTGTTCTTCACCGAGCTGCTCGCGACCGGCGCCCCGGTGCTGGTGCTGTTCACCTGGCGGACCGAGGAGGAGGACCGCAGCCCGTTCCTCCGCGCGCTGCTCCGCGCGCCGGGGGCGGTCGACCACACCCGCCTCGATCTCGACCACCTGGCGCCGGACGACTGCCGCGCCCTCGCCCGCGAGCTGCTCCCGGCCGCCGGCGACGACACGATCGACGCGATCGCCCGGGCCTCCGGCGGGCACCCGCTGTTCGTCCACGAGCTCGCCCGGACCGGCCGCGACCGGGTGACCCCGGCCGGGGACCTCGACGAGGCGATCCGGCTGCGGGTGGCGGCGCTGCCGGCGTCGTCGCGGCGCGCGCTCGAGGCGGTGGCGGCGGTCGGACGGCCGATCTCGGCCGCGACGCTCGCCGCGGCGGTCGGGGCGGAGGACCTCGTGCCTGAGCTCGCGGTCCTCCGAGGCGGACGGCTGATCCGGACGTCCGGGACGTCGGTCGAGCCGTTCCACGACCGGGTGCGGGAGGCGGTGACGGCCGGCCTGTCCCCCGCGCAGCTCGGGCAGGTCCACCGGCGCCTCGCCGAGGCGGTCGAGGGGAGCGCCGACCCGGACCCCGAGGCGCTCGCGATCCACTGGCGGGCGGCCGGGGAGCCCGCGCGGGCGCTGCCGTACGCGACCGCCGCCGCGGATCGGGCCCACCGGTCGCTCGCGTTCGACCACGCCGCCCGGCTGTACGGCGCGGCGGTCGAGGCGTGCGCGGACCCGGCGCTCCGGCGGACGCTGGCCCTGCGGCACGGGGCGGCGCTCGCGGCGGCCGGCCGCCCGGTCGAGGCCGCCGACGTGTGGCTCGCGGTCCCGGAGCTGCCGGTCGCGACCGCATGCCTCGCCGGGGAGCAGCTCCTCGCCGCCGGTCACGTCGAGCGCGGGCTCGCGACGGTCGAGGCCGCCGCGATCCGGTCCGGGGTCGCCGTGCCGCGCGGGGTCGCCGGGATGACGGTCGATCTCGTGGCGCGGCGGGCCCTCCTCACGGTCCGGGGGCTCGGGTGGACCCGCCGGACCGCCCCGCTCGAGCCGGTGGTCGCGGATCGGCTGGCGGCGTGCTGGGCCGCGGTCGACGGCCTCGCGTACATCGACCCGCTGCGGATGGCGGCGTACCAGGCGCGACTGCTGCCGCTCGCGCTCCGGTCGGGGGACCCCACGTCGGTCGCGCGGGCGCTGCTGACCGAGGCGGGCTCGACCGCGTTCGCCGGCGGGTCGGCCGGGTGGGCCCGGGCCCAGCGCCTGCTCGACGAGGCCGGCAGCGCGGTGGCGGCGAGCGACGACCCGTCGTTGCCGGGGTTGCACCGGTACTCGACCGCGATGCTCGCGTACCACCAGCACCGGTTCGACGAGGCGGCGGCGATCGCGCGGGAGTGCGAGCAGTGGTTCCTCGAGCGGTGCGCCGAGGCCGCGTGGCACGTCGCGCGGACCCGGATGTTGCAGTGCTGGTGCCACATCTGGCGCGGGCGGCTGGCGGTGATCGCCGAGGTGGTGCCGCGCCTGGTCAAGGACGCCGAGGAGCGCGGCAACCTGTACCTCGCCACCAGCCTGATGACCGACATCGGGTACATCCTCGGGATGGTCCGGGACGACGTGGGGCCGGTGTGGGACGCGCTCGACGCCCGGGAGACCTGGTGGACGCCGGACGGGTTCCACCTCCAGCACCTGAACCTCGGGATGTCGCGGATCCAGCTCGTGGGGTACCGCGGGGACGCGGCGGAGGCGTTCCGGCTCGCCGACGATCTGTTCCACCGGTGGCGCCGGTCGGTGCTCGTCCGGGGCTCGATGTTCGTCGGGCTGGTCCACCAGCTCCGGGCCCGGGCGGCGCTCGGCCTGGCCGAGGTCGAGCCGGCGCGTCGGGCCGCGCTGTGCGGGGTCGCGCGGGAGACCCTCCGGTCGCTGGCGGGGTTCGAGCTCCCGCAGGCCGCGGCGAGCCTGAAGGGGATCGAGGCCCGGATCCACGAGGTCGAGGGGGACCTCGACGGGGCGGTCGCCCGGCTGCGGGAGGCGGTGGCCGGGCTCGACGCGACCGGGATCGTCGCGCTGGCGCAGTCGTACCGGCGGCACCTCGGCCGGCTGGTCGGCGGGGACGAGGGGGGGGCGCTGGTCGCGCG
>JBEBJW010001078.1:0-3154 GCA_040079715.1 Myxococcota bacterium
CCGAGGGTGTGCTCGGACGTGCGCTGCGGGGGCGGGGAGGGCGCCCGGAGGCGCATCGACACGACCTGGCCGTCGACGGTCGCGAGCAGGCCGGTCGCGAGCTCGACGGTCATCGCGCGGATCACGTCGTCCCCGCCGGCGGTCCGGACCAACGCGTCCGGCACGTCCGCGTAGTAGTCGACGTCGAACGCGCCCGGCCGGACCACGAGCGCGGTGGTCTGGGCGGCCGCGCGGTCCCCGACCGGGTGCGCGAGGGCGGCCGCCGCCGCGGCGAGCGCGATCACCGGTCGAGCAGCCCGTACTTGTTCAGCTTGTACCGCAGGGTGTTCCGCTCGACCCCGAGGAGCTTCCCGGCCGCGGCGCGGTCTCCGTTCGACCGGCGCAGCGCCTCGACCAGGATCCGCCGCTCGACGACCTCGAGGTAGTCCGACAGCGAGAACCCCTGCTCGATCTTCGGCAACCCCGAGCCCGGATCGTCGATCACCTCGAGGTTGAACCCGTCGTCGCCCATCACGACCGTGCGCTCGGCGAGGTTCGACAGCTCGCGGATGTTGCCGGGCCAGTAGTGGCGCTGGAGCTGGTCGAGCAGCCGCGGGCCGACCTCGGGCAGCGCCCGCCCGTACCGATCGGCGTACTTCGCGAGGCCCTTGTGGAACAGCGGGACGATGTCCTCCGGACGCCGCCGGAGCGCCGGGACCGGGATCACCACCACCGCGAGCTGGTAGTACAGCTCGGGCCGCAGCTCGCCCTCGCCGACCCGCCGCCGGCCGTCCGGGCGCGCGGTGGCGACGAGCCGCACCCCGGGCGGGGCGTGCTGGACCTGCCGGTACAGCTCGCGCTGGAGATCGTCCGGGAGATCGTCCACGTTCGGCAGGAGCACCGTACCGCCGTCCGGCCACGGGTCGTCGCGGTTCAGGTTCCGCACCACCAGCGGCCGGTCGCGGTTCGGCCCGAGCCGGTGGAGGGTCTTCGCGCAGTAGGTGCGCCCCGAGCCGATCTCGCCCTCGATCCACACCGCCGACGGCACCCCGGCCGCCCGGTCGATCGTGGCGAGCAGCGACCGCGAGCTGTCGGACAGCGCCACGAACTGCTCGTCGCGCGGCTCGACCCCGATCGCGCGCGGCGACGGGCCCTGCTCGGACCGGAGCTGATCGAGCCGGGCCGACACCTGCTCGACCGTCACCGGCTTGGTCAGGAAGTCGCGCGCGCCGAGGTGCATCGCCCGGACCGCCACGTCGACCGCGCCGTACGCGGTGAACACGATCGTCTCGATCGGCGGGCGCACCGCGCGGGCCGCCTGGAGCACCGCCATCCCGTCGACCGGCTCCATCTTCAGGTCGGTGAGCACCACGTCCGGCGGGGTGGCGCGGATCCGGTCGATCGCGGTCTGGCCGTCGTACACGGCGGACACGTCGTCGCCTTGTTTTCGGAGCAGGCGGGCGAGGGCGTCGGCGGACGAGCGGTTGTCGTCGACGACGAGGATGGTCAGGCGGGGCGACGGGGACGTCACGGGGCTTCCTCGGTGGCCTCCTGGACGAGGGGGATCCGGGCCTCGAACCGGGCCCCCCCGAGCGGCGAACGGCCGTACCGGATGTAACCCCGGTGCGCCTCGATGACCCCCTTGACCAGCGCGAGCCCGAGCCCGGTGCCGCCGGCGCGGCCGGACACGTTCGGCTCGAAGATGTGGTCGACGAGCTGCGTCGGCACGCCGGGCCCGTTGTCCTCGACCACGATCACCAGGTCGCCTGCGTCGTCGAGCACCGAGATCCGGATCTCCCCGAGGTTCTTCGGCACGGCCTGGAGCGCGTTCAGGACCAGGTTCTCGATCGACCGCTTGATCAGGGCCTGGTCGAACGGGACCTCGGTCCACGACAGCGACCCGGTCGACAGCCGCGCGCCGTGGGTGTTGGCCTGGGGCCGCCGAAGCGCGACCACCTGCTGGACCAGCGGGGCGATCGACTGGGTGGTGAGCTGCAGCCGGAGCGAGCCGCGGGCGGTGCTCTCGGTCAGCAGCCGGTGGACGACCTGCTCGAGGGTCCGGATCTCGACGTGCAACGAGTCGCCGATGTCCTTGCGCTCCTTCGGATCGTCCTCGGACACGATCAGCGACGTCAGCAGCTCGAGCGACTGGAGCGGGTTCCGGATCTCGTGGGCGACGATCCGGGCCATCTCCTGGACCACCGCGATCCGGGCGAGGATGGCGTCCTCTCGGTCGTCGACCGACCGGGCCGCTGCGTTCAACCGGTCGACCAGCGCGTCGAGCTCGGCGAGGCCGGTCTGGGTCACGCTGACCCCGCGCTCGCCGGCCCCGACCCGGGCCAGCGCGCCCGAGATCTCCGACAGCGGGCGGAGCAGGCGGAGGATCCCGAGCGAGGTGACGATCCCGACGAACAGGGCCAGCAGCACGACCAGCCCCATCACCCGCTGGGCGGGGGCCCGCGGATCGAGCGGGACGGCCGCCACGACCTGGATCTCGTCGCGCTCGATGCACGCGACCGCCCACATCTGCCGCCGGCTCGACTGGACGACCTCGGACTCGGAGTCGGACGCGCAGACCTGGGCGATCAGCGCGTCGGACAGCGCGGTCCCGAACTGGAGGCGGTCCTTGCCGGGGACCCGCACCGACAGGTGCTCGAGCGCGGCGAGCCGCATCGTGTCGAGCGTCGGGAGCTGGTCGTTCCGGATCGTGGCCTGGATCGAGTACGCCGCGGCGAGGGTGTGCCGCAGGCCGAGGGTCTCCTCGGCTCGGATAATCTGCCAGATCAGCGGAACCGCGGTCGGGACGAAGCTGATCGCCGCGAGCGTCCCGGCCATCCAGCCCATCACGAACGCGGCGGACGGACGGCGGACGGTCGGCACGACGCTACTTGTCGATCTTCAGCGTCGCCTCGTTGGTCTCCTCGTCCGTCGTCTTCTCGCGGACCCGGATCCGGATCGCCTCGGCCTCGGTGCCGTACAGCTGGTACTGCGCGTTCGCGACCGACGGGCGGGTGAGATCCGCTTGGCTCACGATCGCGGCGGTGTAGGCGCGGCCGTAGTCGTACTGCAGGTGCAGCGGCGAGGCGCAGCCCACGAGTCCGGCGGCGAGCAGCACGGCGCCCGCGATCGTCACGTTCCGGTTCACGGTTCCTCCATCGGCGGTTCTGGTGGCGGG
>JBEBJW010001079.1:0-3152 GCA_040079715.1 Myxococcota bacterium
GGCACGGGCAGAGGCAAGGGAGGAGCCCGCGCGGCCTTCGCGCCACGGGGTCCTACGGGCGGTCGCCCGCCGGGCCGAACAGGCGGACCAGCGCCGGGACGAGCTGCTGACCGATCCGCCGGGCCAGGGACCGGCCGGTCGCCTCGCCGCGGGCCGCGTGGACCAGCGCCCGCGCGTACGGCGGCGTGTGGCGGGCCAGCCCGAGGCCGGACGCCGCCGCCCCGCGCGCGCCGGTGAACGGGGCCCCGGTCCACCCGAGCGCCACCGCCTCGAGCAGCGCGGCGTCCGCCGGGTTCGGGCGGTCCCGGTCCCGGGCGAGCCCGGCGTCGAGGGTCGCCCACGCCTCCGGGAGCGCGCCCGCCGCCCGCCGCTCCAGCGCCCGGAGCGCGTACACCCCGGGCTCGTCCCACCGCGGGACCGCGCGGGCGTCGGCCGCGATCCGCTCGGCCTCGGCGTCGTCGTCGTCCCCTTGCAGCCGGTGGGTCAGCGCCAGACCGAACCGGGCGAGGCGCTCGATCGCGCCCACCCCGACGTGGGTGGCGTCGTCCACCGCGTGTCCGAGCCCGTCGCGCGCCGCGGCGAGGTCGCCGAGCATCAGCCGATACAGGCCCTCCTCCGCCCACGCGGTCGCCCGCAGCCGCAGCCCGCGGCACGCCCCGAGGCCGTCGCGCGCCCGGGCCAGCGCCGCGAACCCGATCGCCGATCGCCCGCGGTCGAGCTCGATCACCCCGATCCGGATCCACGCCTGGCCCGCCACCTCCGGCCGCTCGGCCGCCCGCACCGCCTCGTGCAGCAGCCGCAGCGCCGCCCGCGGCTGGTTCCGGCGGCGGGCGAGGTTCGCCGCCTCGATCGCGATCGGCCCCAGATCGGCCTGGCCCGCGGACCGACGGGCGATCGCCAGCGCGTCCACTGCCTCGTCGAGCCGGCCGACCGCGGCGAGCAACCCGGCCCGGAGGGTGGAGGCGTCGAGCCGATCAGCGTCGAGCAGCGAGCGCGCCGTGGGGATCGTCCGCGGCGAGGTGCTGGACCCGCATCAGGCCTGCGAGGCGACGGATCGACGGGTCGACCGCGTCCGACTCGACCAGCGCGGCGAGGACCGCGGTCACGTCGGGCGGCGCCATCGTCCCTCCTCGACCGGGCCGGTCACGGCTCCGGGATCGGAGCCGGGGCCGAGAACCGGATCTGGATCGCGTGGACCGTGCGGTCGAACGAGACCGCGCCGGTGATCGGCACCTGGACCCCGTACTCGAGGGCCGCGCCCTCCTGCTCCCACCCGAGGCCGGCGGTGAGGGCGGCCACCCCGTCGAGCTCGCGCCGACCCGGATCCGCCCGGCGCCGACCACCTTCTCGAGCCCGCCCGCGATCACCAGCGGCGTCGCGGGGGCGCTCGGATCCGCGTCGAACGACCACTCGGCGTTCAGCTCGGCGGCGACGTTGTTCGCGGCCTCGGCGCGCGCCCCGACCACGACCGAGGTGGCCCGATCCTGGGGGAACCACGGCACGACGTTGCGCGCGGACAGCCCGAGCGTGAGCGGCTGAACCGGGCGCCAGCCCACCTCGGCGTCGAGGTCGAACGCCGCCCCGTTGCCCCCGCGATCGAAGTCGAACAGGCCGAGGTTGCCGCTCAACCCGACCGCGACGCGCCGACCGGCGAACGGGATCGCGAGCCCGAGCGCGAACTCGTGCTGGCGGCGCCGGTTCGGGATCTCCTCGCCCTCGATCACCCACCCGGGCAGGTCGTCGACCGTGAGCGGAGGCGCGTACACGTCGCCGGTGTACGAGAACCCGCCGGCGAGCTTGTGGTCGCCGCCGCGCGCGTCCGCCGCGGAGAACCCCCAGTGGAGCCCCGCGTCGGGCCCGTACGCGAACTGGCCTTGGAAGTCGTACCGGTCTTCGAGGGCGAGCAGCCCGGGGTTCAGCGTGATCGCGGCGTTGTCGTGTGACGCGGCCGCTCCGACCCCGCCCATCCCGAGCAGGTTCGCGCCCGTTCCGACATCCGCGGCCGACGCCGCGCTCGCGAGAAACACGACCACCTGCGAGTCGTACCTCGGTCGGTCGCCCGGCGCCACCCGCCCGAGGCCGAGGCGGGTCCCGCTCCGACCGGACGCGTCGCGGAGCGCTCCGCGGCCGCCGCGGATACGACACCAGATGCCCGCGTCGTCGTCGATCCGGATCAGCGAGCGGTATCAGCTCGGGGCGCTCGAGCTCGACGTGGAATCGTACCGACTGACCCGCGACGGCGCGGAGGTCCCGGTTCAGCCGAAGCCGATGGAGCTCCTCGTCCTGCTGTGCCGGGCGGCCGGTCGCGTCGTCACCCACGAGGCGATCCACGCGGCGCTGTGGCCCGACGTGACGGTGACCGAGCAGTCGCTCCGCCAGGTGCTCATGAAGCTGCGCGGCGCGCTCGCGAGCGGTGGCGTGACGATCGAGACCGTCCCGCGCGTCGGGCTCCGCCTCCCGCCCGACGCGTGCAGTCCGGTCCGTCTGGCGCCCGCCGGCCTGGCCGGGTGGGTTCCGGCCGCGCGCGGCGAGACGGTGGGGCGGACCGCGGACCTCGGGGCGCTCGAGGACCGACTGGTCCACGGCGCGCGTCTCGTCTCGATCGTGGGGCCGGGCGGCGTCGGCAAGACCCGGCTGGCGCTCGACCTCGCCCGCGCCCGGCCGGACCGGTGGCCGGGCGGGGTCTGGTGGTGCGAGCTGACCGACGCGCGGGACCTGGACGGGATCCTCCGGGCGGCGAGTCGGACCCTCGGCGTCCCGGTCGACGGGTCGGTCGACCAGGTCGGGTACGTGTGGGCGGAGTTCCGTACGTGCCTCGCGGTGTTCGACAACTTCGAGCAGGTCGCCGAGCACGCGGGCGCCTCCCTCGGCCGGTGGCTCGACCTCGCGCCGGAGCTCCGGATCGTCGTCACCTCGCAGCACCGGCTGAACCTCCCGGGCGAGGAGGTGCTCGAGCTCGGTCCGTTGTCGCCGGACGCGGCCCGAGACCTGCTGATCCAGCGGGCCGAGGCGGCGTCCCGCGGGCTGGACGACGTCGATCGGGCCGCGCTGCCCGAGCTGGTGGCGCTGCTGGACGGTCTGCCGCTGGCGATCGAGCTCGCGGCGGCCCGGATCCGGGTGCTGCAGGCCCCGCAGCTCGTCGCGCGGCTGCG
>JBEBJW010001080.1:0-3150 GCA_040079715.1 Myxococcota bacterium
GTTCCGGCCGGACGACGTGGCGGTCCTCGACCCCGCGACCCTCCTCCACCGCCACCCGACGACGCCCTGGGCCGGGCGCGCGCTCCGGGGCACCGTCGCCGCGACCTGGCTCCGCGGCGAGCTCGTGTGGGACGGCGCGATCGTCGGGGAGCCGCGCGGGCGGATCGTCGGGGGCGCGCCGGTCGAGGATCGTCCGCAGGTCGGGGGTGGGTTGCAGTGACCGAGATCTCAGCGTTCGCCGGATTCGTCGACCTCGCCTCGTCGGCCCTCGGAGGGCTCGCGCTCGCGACCAGCGACGACTTCTTCGCCGGCAAGGACAACCTGCTCGCGCCGGCCCCGGCCGCGTTCGACCCGGACGCGTACACCGACCGCGGCAAGCTGATGGACGGGTGGGAGTCGCGCCGGAAGCGGGTCCCCGGCCACGACTGGTGCACGATCCGGCTCGGGGCGCCCGGTCGGCTGGTCGGCGCCGACATCGACACCTCGTTCTTCCTCGGGAACCACCCCCCGTTCGCGAGCCTCGACGCCGCCAACGCAGACGACGCCGCGGTGTTGAACGGCGAGGTCGACTGGGTGCGGGTGATCTCCGCGGCCCCGCTGAAGCGCGGGAGCCACAACCTGGTGCCGATCCAGGTCCCGGGCACGTTCACCCACGTCCGGCTGAACATCTACCCGGACGGCGGCGTGGCCCGGCTCCGGGTGTACGGGGTGCCGGCCCCGGTCGTCGGCGACAGCGTCGGCGCCGCGGGGATCGACCTGATCGCGCTCGCGGTCGGCGGGCGGCCGCTCGCCTGCAGCGACATGTTCTTCTCCCCGATGACGAACCTGCTGCTGCCGGGCCGGTCGCCGTACATGGGCAACGGGTGGGAGACCCGCCGGAGCCGGCCGCCGGGGCGCGACTGGTGGATCGGCGCGCTCGGCGTGCCCGGGGTGGTCGACGCCGTCCACCTCGACACCGGGCACTTCAAGGGGAACTACCCCGACCGGGCCCAGGTCCACGGCCTGTGGTGGCCGGACGCCCCGCCGCAGGCGCTGATCGATCACCCCGACTGGACGCCGATCACCGCCGAGACCCGCCTCGCGGCGGACACCGAGCACGCGCTGCCCGCGATCCACCCCGGCCCGTGGACCCACGTGCGCCTGACGGTGATCCCGGACGGCGGGGTCGCGCGGATGCGGGTGATCGGGCGGCCCGCCGCCCCGCCCGACGGCGATCCGCTGCTCCAGCGGGTCAACGCCGCCTCGGCCGACGCGTTCGCCCGGTGCTGCGGCTCGCGCCGGTGGGCGAGCGCGATGGTCGCCGGCCGGCCCTACACCAGCCGGACCCACCTGTTCGGCCACGCGGAGCAGGTGTGGTGGCACCTCGAGGACCGCGACTGGCTCGAGGCGTTCGGCCACCACCCGCGGATCGGCGCCGCCCCCGCCACCCTCCGGGTCCGGTTCGGCGACACCGCCCAGTGGGCCGCGGAGGAGCAGGCCGGCACCGCCGGCACGGACGACGCCACGCTCGAGGCGCTGGCCGAGGGCAACCGCGCGTACGAGCAGCGGTTCGGGCACGTGTTCCTGATCTGCGCCACCGGCCGGTCGGCGGCGGAGATGTCCGCCGCGCTGCGAGAGCGGCTCGGCAACGACCCGGCGGCCGAGCTGCGGATCGCCGCGGGGGAGCAGGTGAAGATCACCCGGTTGCGGCTCGAGAAGTTCCCGCTCGACCGCTCGGGACCGGAACTCGAGGGGGTCCCATGAGCTCGATCAGCACCCACGTCCTGGATCTGGTCCACGGAGGCCCCGCCGCCGGGGTCCCGGTGGTCCTCGAGCGGCTCGACGGGGAGTGGCACGCGCTGTTCGACGGGGTGACCGACCACGACGGCCGGGTCCCGGCCCTGCGCGTGTACAAAGCCCCGCGCTGCGCCTACCGGATCACGTTCGACACCGACGCGTGGTTCGCCGCCGCGCACCTCCACGGGTTCTACCCGGTGGTCCAGGTCGTGTTCGTCGTCCCGCCCGGCGACGCGCACCACCACGTGCCGCTGCTGCTCGGGCCGTACGGCTACTCGACCTACCGCGGGAGCTGATCACAGCTCGACTTCGACGTGGCCCTGGTACTGGCCGCGCCGGACGGTGAACAGCGCGGCGCCCCGGTGCTGGGTCAACGCCCGCGCCAACGCCGCCGCCAGCCCCGCCACGTCGGCGACCGGCTGACCGTCCACCGCGACGATCACGTCGCCGACCCGCAGCCGCGCCGCGGTCCACGAGCCCGTGGCCGACGCGATGGTCACCCCGAGCCCACCGCCCGCCGGCGCGACCGCGATCCCGAGCCGCCCCTCGATCGCCGCGGCCCCAGCGTCTGCCGGCAGGGACCGGCTGGTGACCGTGGCCTGCCCGCCCGCGCCCTTCCGATCGTACCCGACGACGCTCGCGTCTCCGGGCTTGCGGGCCGCCAACCGCGCGTTCAGGTCGGCCCGCGACGCGACCGGGTGCCCGTCGACCGTGACGATGAGGTCGCCTGGCTGGAGGACCGCGCCCGCAGGCCCATCCTTGCGGACCTCCGACACCAGGACCGCGCCGGCCGCGAGCCGCGTTCCCTGGAGCCGCCGCGCGTCGAGGTCCACCAGCTCGATCCCGAGCCACGGCGCGCGGATCGAGCCGTAGTTGACGAGGTCCCCCGCGATCTTCGTCGCCCGGTCGACCGGGATCGCGAACCCGATCCCCTGGGCGTCGGCGCGGATCGCGGTGTTGATCCCGATCAGCTGGCCGTCGATGTTGACCAGGGCGCCGCCGGAGTTGCCGGGGTTGATCGCCGCGTCGGTCTGGATGAACGTCTGGTGGAGCCCCGATCGGATCTCCACGTCCCGGTCGATCGAGCTCACCACCCCGGTCGACACGGTCAGCCCGAGCCCGAGCGGGTTCCCGATCGCGATCACCGGCTCGCCGAGCATCAGATCGGTCGACGAGCCGAGCTCGATCGTCGGGAGCTTCGGGGCCCCGACCACCCGGAGCACCGCGAGATCGGTGTCCTGCTCGAGCGCGACGACCTGGGCGGTCCACGCGCTGCCGGTGCTCGACGTGACGGTGATCGCGCGCGCCCCTTCGACCACGTGGGCGTTGGTGAGCACGATCCCCGACGCGTCGATCACCACCCCGCTCCCCTCC
>JBEBJW010001081.1:0-3149 GCA_040079715.1 Myxococcota bacterium
TGTCGCGCCCGGAGTCGACCGCGCCGTCCGCGAGCGCGATCGGAGGCGGCGGCGCGCAGGCGACGGTGACCAACACCAGCGGGAGGGATCTCACCCCGTCAGCGTATCTCGACCCGGGCCGACCGGAGGGCCGACCGGACGGACGCGGTCAGTGACCGACCCAGTCGAGCCCGTCCAGCGCGCGATCCAACGCGGACGCCAACGCGTCGCGCGCGGCCTCGGCCTCCGGGTCGAGCGGTCCGGACGCGGACAGCTCGGCCCCCTCGTCGACCCGGGTCGGTCCGGAGAGCCGGTACAGCTCGTCCGGGCGGTTCAGGTGGCGCACGAACTCGTACCGGCCGTCGCGGATCGCGAGGTGGTCCTGGACGTACGGCGGGGGGCCGTTCGGGTAGAAGCTCTCGGTGAACACCGCCGACCGCGGACCCGGCCGGGTCGGATCCCGGAGCCACGGCGCGAGCGACACCCCGTCGAGCGGGACCGGCCCGGACGGACCGGCGATCGCCCCGTCGTCGCCGAGCGGGATCCCGACGAGGTCGGCGATGGTGGCGAACACGTCGACCGCGTGCACCAGCGCGTCGCAGGTCGAGCCGGGCGCCTCGACCGCCGGACCGGTGACGATCAGCGGGACCCGGCTGCCGGCCTCGTACACGGTGCCCTTGGCCCGGTCGGGGTCGATCTCCGGTCCGGCGGCCACGTCGGCGGTCCCGTTGTCACCGATCACCACGATCGTGGTCCGCGCCCGCCGCTCCGGGTCGAGGGCGGCGAGGGCCCGTCCGAGCTCGGTGTCGAGCGCCTCGACCATCGCAGCGAACCGGTCGGCGTCGGTGGCGTCCGGTCCGAGGACCTGGCCGTGCAGCGCCGCCGGCGGGTCGTGCAGCGGGACGTGCGCGGCGTTGAACGCGACGTACGCGAAGAACGGCTCTGGGCTCGTGGTCAGCGTCGCGGCGAGGTCGTCGGCGGTGTCGGTCGTCGCGTAGACCTCGGTCACCGACGCCACCCCGTCGACGTTCTTGGTCCACCGGAAGTAGCCGTCGAGCCCGCTGTCTCCCTCGCCGTTCC
Source organism: Myxococcota bacterium (assembly GCA_040079715.1). Taxonomy (GTDB): domain Bacteria; phylum Myxococcota_A; class UBA796; order UBA796; genus JACKER01. The sequence continues at coordinate 1,060 of JBEBJW010001081.1, forward strand.
CGACGAGGTACCCGGGCGATCCCGCGAACGAGGCGAACCCGGACCGGAGCGGGTGATCGAGCCCGGACGGCGCGTGGGTGGCGGCGAGGTGCCACTTGCCGAGCGCGCGGTCGGTGTACGGGACCGGCGCCCACCGGAGCGCCTCCGGGATCGTGATCGCGTCGAGCGGCAGCTCCCACCCGTCGCGGGCCATGTCGATCAGGTACCCGGCGCCGGTCCGGCGGCCCCGGCGCCCGGTGAGCAGCTCGGCCCGGGTCGGGGTGCAGGTCGGCGAAGCGTACGCCCACCGGAACGTGACCCCGTCCGCCGCGAGCGCGTCGAGCGTCGGGGTGGGCGGGGGCGTCGACCCCTCGATCCGGTACGCGGCGAGCTTCTCGACCCCCACGTCGTCGAGCACGATCAGCACCACGTTCCCGCCGATCGGGGGCGGCACGGTCACGGTCGCGTCGGCCTGCCCGGCGGTGGCGGTCGCGGTGGCGGTCCACACCTGGCCCGGGGCGACCATCGACGCGCCGATCCGGGGGCCCGCGTGGCCGATCGCCGCACCGTCGAGGCGCCACGACCAGGCCACCCCGTCGATCGGCGGGACGGTGGTCGCCACGAGGTCGTGGACCCCGGGCTGAACCGCGATCGCGACGGTGAACGCGGCCTTCGGGTGGGCCGGCGCGCACGACGTGAGCAGCAGCGCGACCAGCATCACCACGATCAGCGCGGTCAGCACGCCGATCGCCGCGGCGCCCGCGGCCGAGATCGCCGCCAGGCCGAGCCACCGGCGGCGGGGGCGCGACCCGACCGAGCCGCCGACCGAGCCGCCGACCGACCCGGGGTTCGGGGTGGGCTCCCCGTCGACCATCGCGGTCGCGAGCGCGTCCCGCGCGTCGTCGCGGAGCGTGCCAGCGGTCGGTGTGGGGCCCCCCGCGCGAGCCGTCGGCGTGGGTGACCCCACGAGCGCCGTCGGCCCCGACACGTCCGGCGCGGGGTCCGCGCGGTGCGGCGGCTCCGGGCTCGCCGACGGCTGGTCCGCCTCGACGGTGGTCGCCTCGGACGTCGACGGGTCGACCGACAGTGGCGGACCCTGGTCGAGCGCGTGGATCGGCGCCAGATCTGGCCAGGTCCGGGTCCGGCACCACCCGCGCAGCGACGGCCCCGGCAACTCGAGCGCGTCGCACCGCCGGGCGACCTCGTCGGCGGAGATCCGGTCCTCCGGCTCGTAGGCGAGCATCGCGCGGAGCAGCGCGCGGACCTCGATCGGCAGGATCACCTGGAGGTGGCGGGAGACGTGGGCCTCGAACATCGCCCGGTCGCCGTCGCGGCCGTACAGGCGGCTCGCGTCGGACCGCTCGATCAACAGGCGGTGGGTCAGGCCCTCGTACAGCACGCAGCCGAGCGAGAACACGTCGGCCGACGGGTCCGGCTCGGCGAGGTCCATCCGCTCCGGCGCGAGGTACGACATGCTGCCCATCACCACGTTCGCCTGGGTCTCGGCGGTCCGGTCGAGCACCTCCGACCGGGCGAGTCCGAAGTCGAGCAGCTTCGGGTTGCCGTGGCGGCCGATCCGGATGTTCTGGGGCTTGATGTCGCGGTGGACGATCCCGGCGGTCCGCCAGGCGGCGTCGAGGGCGGACGCGACCTGGCCGACCACGTCGATCAGCGCGCGGGCCGGGATCGGGTCCTCGCGGTCGCCGATGCACTCGCCGAGGTCGCGGCCGTCGACGTACTCGGTCACGAGCGCGACCCGGTCGCCGAACCGCACCAGCTCCAGCGCCGCGAGGATCACCGGGTGCCGGAGGCTCGCCAGGATCACCGCCTCGTCGCGGAGGCGCTCGACCGCCTGGTTCCGGGCGTCGATGTTCTCGTGGAGCAGCTTGACCGCGACGTGCTGCTCGAGCCCGGTCGGCCCGCGGGCGACGGCGAGGTGGACCGCGCCGAACCCGCCCTCGCCCACGCAGCGGAGCAGGCGGTACGAGCGGCCGCCGGCGGTGTCCACGAGCACGGTGTCGTCCGGAGTCACTGCGCTCCTGGTAACTCCTTCGGCCGCCGCGCTGCGCCCGGACCGGGGTCGGCGCGAACCCGCGCGTCACCCTGGACGG
>JBEBJW010001082.1:0-3149 GCA_040079715.1 Myxococcota bacterium
GGCGACGGCGACGCGGGCGACGGCGGGCTCACGACCGGGTCAGCCACACCGCCCCCCAGCAGGTCGTGTGGAGCGCCGCCGTCAGCGCCCCGCCGAGCGCCACCCCGAGCGCCAGCGGGCGCCGGACCCGCCACGCGAGCGCGAACGCCGGGACCACGTACGCGAGCTGCGCGACCGACAGCCCCATCCCCCACCCGAGCAGGAGCCAGAGCAGCACCCCAGCGGCGTCGTGCCCGAGGTCGACCGCCCGGGCCGCCGCGACCGCCGCGGCGAACCCGAGCCCGATCAGGCCGTGGAGGCCGAACACGATCCCCACGCCCGCCGCGACCTGCAGGTACACCCCCACCGCGTGGGCGCGGGCCTCGATGTCCATCGGCGCTCCCGTCCCGAGAGTGTACCCGTCGAGGGCTACTCCGAAGACCCAACACACCCGAACGGCACCACCGCGCGGTGGATCGTCGGCACGACCTCCGTCCCGGCCCGATCGACGAACCCCCAGCGCAGCGCGCGCTGCCCGTCGTCCTCCACCCGGTAGCGGGCCACCGGCGCGAGCCCGCACGAGAACGCCTCGACGGCGTCGTACACCGCGGGGATCACCAGCTGTCCCTCCGGGTCGACGAACCCCCACCGCCCCACCCCGTCGGGGTCCGATTCGGGGGCGATCGGGCCGCCGACCTGCACCGCTGCGCGGTTCTCCGAGAACGGATCCGCGTCGGCGAACTGCGGCAGCACCGCCCAGGTGCCCGCCGCGTCGACGAACCCGTGCAACCATGGAACCCACGGCGACGACCGCGTCGAGCGGCCGCATCCGCGCGGTCGGGCGCGCGCTCAGTCCGCGCGGGCGAGCAGGCCGGCGCACGCCGCGAAGTACAGCACCACCGTCAGCACCGCCCCGAGCGCGATCCCGATCGCGAAGGTCCGCCGGACCCGGCCCGCGACCACGAACGCGGGCACCAGGTACGGGAGCTGGCTGAACGGCAGGGTCAGCAACCACCCGAACGTCAGGGACGCCATCATGTTCAAGCCCCGGCTGTCCCGGAACCGGTCGCCGACCATCAGCGCGACCCACAGCGCCGCGCCGACCCCGAGGTGGAGCGCCAGGACCAGCACGACCCCCGCCGCCACCTGCAGGGCCTGATCGAGCCGCAGGACGGCCGGCGTGGCGCTCCGGTCCCCGTCGGGATCCGCCTCGAGGTCCGGGAGGTCATCGCGAATCGGTCACCCGCTCGAGCACCCGCGGGGCCGCGCCGTCTCGCCACAGCACGACCTGGTGATCGCCGACCGGGATCGCTGCGAGCTCGGCCCCGAACGCACCGGACTCGAGGATCCACCACCCGCCGACGAGCTCCCCGTGGAGGTCCGGGACCGGGCCTCCGTCCGACCGCGGGAGCCGCGGGCTCAGCGCGGCGACGAACGACGCGATCTGCGTCCGATCGAGCGGATCGGGCGACGCCGCGACGATCTCCGACACCGGGTCGATCCCCGCGCCGGGCGCCCGGAGCGCGACGAGGATCCGGGCGGCGATCTCCGCGTTCCGCTCGAGGCGCTCGGTCGCCGCCGTCGACACCGACCACGCGCCGTCGAGGCCGCCGTCCGGACCCGGCCGGGAGACCGGGAGCGACACCACGCACGCGCCCGGCCGACACGGCGGCCCGCCGAGCAGCTTCACCGTCTGCGGCGCGCCCGCCCGCACGACCGGCACCGCCTCGGGGCGGACCGGGTACCCCGCCACCGCGCGGGCCCACACTGCGTCCGGGTCCTCCGCCAGGCGGTCGCCGACGACCAGCGCGTCGGCCCACGCGCCGTCCGGATCGACCGCGACGACCTCGAACGCCCCGTCCCGGGAGACCGCGCGGACCCCGTGGCCGACCGACAGCGTCCGCCAGCTCCGCTCGCCCGCGGCGGCCACCGTGACGACGGGCGGCAACCCGAGCGACGCGCCCTCGAACGTGAACGGCTCGAGCCCGAGCTTCTCTGGGTCGACCAGCGCGAGCGTCAGGTCTGCGCCCCCGATCCGGATCTCGCCGTCGAGGTCGGTCTCGAGCTCGTGGTCGGTGGTGGCAGTGGACTGGCGCAGCTCCAGCCGCACCGACAGCCCCGGCATCGGCGCGCCCGCGGCGTCCACGAACCGGACCGCCCGGTCGGGGTCCCACGTCGGATCGACCGTCGCGACCTGGGGCGGGATCGTCACCGTGGCGTGGTGAAGCGCGCTCGCCGTGTGGGCCACCAGGTCCCAGGTGCCCGCCAGCTCCGTCGGCACCGCGATCCGACCGTCCTGGACCCCGGCCACCGTCTCGCGGTCCTTGCGCAGGCTCACCAGCCGGACGTCGAACGGGATCGTCACCGTCACCTCGGGCGGGCCGACGTTCTGCCGCTGGGGGCGCAGCTCCGGCGCCTCCGGCAGGGTCAGGCCCCGGAACCACGCCGGCGGCGGCGCGATCGGCGCGAACCCGTCGTCGATCCCGACGAGCACCGGCGACGCCCGCCCGATCACCAACCCGGACGACGTGAACCGCAGGTCGCCCGCGACCGGGATCGCGCCGCGGATCGTGCCGTCCGGGCGCACCAGGGTGGTCCGGCCCGGGGCGGCGACCGCCAGGAGGTCGCCGGACGGGCTCCAGGCGGCGGCGCGAACCTCGGGGACGGCGACCTCGGTGACCGTGTCACCCCACAGCGCCAGGCGTTCTGGCCTCGACACCGCGACGGTCCCGTCGGGCCGGACCGCGACCGCCGCCGCTCGCGGGAACGGCAGGCGCTCGATCGCCTCGACCCGAACCGCGTCGCCGTCGCGGATCAGCCGCGCCCGCACCGCGCCGACCGTGTCGATCGCCGCGATCCGACCATCGGCCTGGGCCAGCCCACGGATCGGGGGGGTCAACGCGGCCGACAGCGCGTCGAGGGGGGTGACCCGGCCGGTGGTGGCGTCGATCGCGACCACCCCGGAGGGGTACTGGCACGGCGGGTCGGTCGGCGCGGCCATCCTCGCCACCCCGACGCCGTCGGCGCTCCAGTCCGGGTGGCCGCAGGTCAGGTGTCCGCGATCGGTCGCCGCCCGGACCACCCGGGAACCGGAGGGCCCGACCGCGAGCAGCCACATCGGCGCGAGATCCGCTCCGGCGGGCGGGACCCGGAGCGTCAGGACCACGCCG
>JBEBJW010001083.1:0-3148 GCA_040079715.1 Myxococcota bacterium
CGAGACCGGAACCAGCCCGACGACGACGACCACGACGTTCACCCCGAACCCCGCCCTGACCGGGCTCGCGGACAACACCGCCCTCGACCTCGGGACGTTCGCCTGCACCGAGGTCGGCGGGTCCCCGTGCGCTCAGGTGACCGACTACAGCGGGTTCGTGTACGACGCGAACCACCACCGGTTCCTGATGTTCGGCGGCGGCCACGCGACCACGATGACCGACACGGTGTTCGCGTTCGATCTGGACGCCACGCTGACCTGGTCCGAGCTGTACCCGCCGACCCCGTGCGACCGGATGACCGCGGACAACCTGGACCCCGTCGCCGGAGCGTGGGTCTCGGGCGCCGGCGGGCCATTCCCTCGGCCGGTGTCGGTCCACACCTACGATCAGACGGCGTTCGTCCCGGCGCTCGACCAGTTCGTGCTGATCAGCCGGCTGTTCAGCGGAGGCTCGTGCAACGAGGTCGGCAACGACATCGGCGGCCCGTTGGCATCCTACGACCTCGCGACCGGCGACTGGTCGTTCACCACCGCGTACGTGACCGACGGCGCGACGATCGACGCGACCGAGTTCGATCCGGTGTCGGGGCTGATCGTGACCCTCGGCGGCTCCGGGCTCGGCCTGTACGACCCGTCGACCGAGGCGTACGACCACGCGGTCGACGCGTACGCCGGCGGCGGGCTGACGACCTCCGGCGGCGACCCGATCGGGTTCTCCGAGCTGGGGTACGCCAACCACCTGGTGTATTTCCCGCCGACCGACGCGTTCTGGTACTTCGACCGGGGCGGCGCGACGTGGGAGCTGCGGCTCGATCGGGCGGACCCGACGCGGTCGACCCTCGACCGGGTGGCGACCACCGGACCGTTCCCGCCGCACCAGGAGCCCGGGTACGCCTATGATTCCCACGCCCGGATCATCGGCGGCGCGGTCACCGACGACACGTTCTACGCGTTCGATCCGGCGACCGCCACCTGGACGAGCCAGCGGGTCGACGGCGGGTCCCCGGGGACGCAGGCGTTCCACGCCCTGAACTACGATCCGGTGAACAACGTGTTCGTGTTCGTCACCGGCTACCCGGACGGGTTCCACACCTGGGCGTACCGGTACCGGAACTGAGGTCCCGCGGGGTCCCGGATCGGGATAGACCGGGGCCATGCCCGAGCCGATTCGTCCGCGCGCCGTCCTGGTCGGCGTCCAGTTGCCCGGGGTCACCGCCGAGGAGCAGCAGGGCTCCCTCGACGAGCTGGCCCGGCTGGTGATCACCCTCGGGTACGACGTGGTCGGGCGGGTGGTCCAGCGCCGGACCTCGCTCGACGGCTCGGTGGTGCTCGGCGACGGCAAGCTCGAGGAGCTCGCCGCGTTCACCGGCGGATCCGGGGTGGTCGAAGCCACCCGGAAACGAAAGCCACAGAAGAAGGATCTGCACACCCCACGTCTCCCGGGGGGCGATCCGTCCGGGCGGCTCGACGACGACGACGACGATGACGATGGAGACAGCGACGACGCCCGCTCGGACCAGCTCGCGGACGTGGTGGTGGTCGACCACGAGCTGTCGCCGCTCCAGTTCCGGAACCTCGCGTCGGCGTCCGGGGGCGAGGTGCTCGACCGGACGGGCGTGATCGTCGAGATCTTCCACCGCCACGCGTCGTCGCGCGAGGCGCGGCTCCAGGTCGAGCTCGCCCGCCTGGCGTACGTCGCGCCGCGGATGCGGGCGTCCGCCGGCGGGTTCGACCGGGCCGGGGGTGGCGTCGGGGCGAAGGGCAAGGGCGAGAGCCAGCTCGAGCTCGACAAGCGGAAGATCCGCGATCGGGTCGCCGAGCTGAAGGCCGCCCTGGCCGAGATCGAGACGTCCCGCGCGGTCCGCCGGGCCCGGCGACGCGAGGCGAACCGGGTCGCGCTCGTCGGGTACACCAACGCGGGGAAGTCGAGCTGGATGCGCGCGCTGACGGGCTCGGCGGTGCTGGTCGAGGACAAGCTGTTCGCCACCCTCGACACCACCGTCCGCGAGCTGCAGCCGCCGACCCGCCCGAAGATCCTGGTGTCGGACACGGTCGGGTTCATCAAGAAGCTCCCGCACGACCTCGTCGCGTCGTTCCGGTCGACCCTCGACGAGGCCGCCGGCGCGAGCCTGCTCGTGTACGTGGTCGACGCGAGCGACCCGACGTTCCGGGCGCAGCTCGAGGTGACCCGGACCGTGCTGGCCGAGATCGACGCGGGCGATCTCCCGTCGATGATGCTGCTGAACAAGTGCGACCGCCTCGACGCCGACGCCCGCGCCCGCCTCGCGGTCGAGTTCCCGGACGCGCTGCAGGTGTCGGCGAAGGACCCGGCCGACGTGACCGCGATCCGGCAGACGCTGATCGACCGGCTCGCCGCCTCGCTGCCGGAGGCGGAGCTGGTGGTCCCGTACGACCGCGGCGCCCTGATCGGCGAGATCCGCGAGAGCGCCCAGGTCCTTCAGGAGTCGTACGAGGACGACGGCGTCCACTACCGGCTGCGCGCGGACTCCGGGACCCTCGAGCGGCTCCAGGGGCTGATCGGCTGACCGGCGGTCACGTTTTCCGGCGGGGACCGACGGAGGACGAGGAGGTGCGATGGGTTCGACCCGGTCCGATGTCCTCGCGGCCCGCGCCGGCGACGCGGCCGCGTTCGCCCGGCTGGTCCACCACACGGCGCCCACGGTGTGCGCGATCACCACGGCGATCCTCGGCAACCCGATCGCCGGGGAGGAGGTCGGCCAGGAGGTGTTCGTGTGCGCGTGGCAGGGGCTCGGCGCCCTGCGCGACCCGGACCAGTTCGAGGCGTGGATCCGCGGGATCGCGCGGAACCGCGCGCGCGACGCGCTCCGCAGCCGGCTCCAGCGGCGAGAGGTCACCGGCGACGCGCTGACCCAGCTCGCAGATCCGGCGCCGGACCCGGCCGACACGCTGGACGGGGCCGAGCGCGAGGCGGCGGTGTGGGCCGCGCTCGACGCGCTCGACGTGGAGGACCGCGAGGTGCTGATCCTGTACTACCGCGAGGGCCAATCCGTCGACGAGGTGGCCCGCAGGCTCGCGCTGACCGGTCCGGCGGTGCGCAAGCGGATGTCGCGGGCGCGGGCGCGTGGGGGCTCGCCGAGGCGTCGCGGCTGTACTTCGACTGTCTCTT
>JBEBJW010001084.1:0-3142 GCA_040079715.1 Myxococcota bacterium
CGGGGGTTCACGTCGGGTGGATCGGTCCACTCCGACGACCGCGGAGGGGTTCACGTCGGGTGGATCGGTCCGTCCGACGACCGGACGGGGGTTCACGTCGGGTGGATCGGTCCACTCCGACGACCGGACGGGGGTTCACGTCGGGTGGATCGGTCCGTCCGACGACCGGACGGGGGTTCACGTCGGGTGGATCGGTGTTCCCGGACAGATTCTGGTCGGTTCGCGCCCGTTCGCGGCAGGGATCCGGGAGGGCGCGGTGCGCGCGTCCGACGCGGAGCGGCGGCGCGGCGCACGGAGGGGCCGCCGGAGCAGACCCCGCAGGCCGGCCGCTCGGACGCGGAGCGGTCCGGCGGCGGGCCGAGGAGGCTGCGGAGGGCGATCGGCCCCGACCCCGGACGGAGCCCGACGGCCGCAGGCCGGGCCGCCCGTCGTCGCGTCGCCGGCCTACGGTCCGCAGACCGCGGGATACGCGGCGATCTCGTCCGGCGTGTAGTAGTTGTGCTGCTTCTCGGCCAAGACGTCGGGCGAGGCGTGGGCGTAGATCCAGTCGCGGGCGGCGGCGAGCCCGTCGGCGCACCCGCGGTCGAGGGCCTGCGCGTCGGTCGCGCGCTCGTACGCGGCGAGGGACTCGGACGTCAGCGGATCCTGGGTGCCGTACCACACCGCGAACGCCGCGAGGGCCTCGCTGTCCATCGCGACGTAGTCCGACACGTGCCCGAGCTCGTGGACCAGCAGCGCGGCGAGCGCGTCCGGCGCCGGCGGGTCCGCGAGCAGCGCGGGGTCGTACTGGACGGTGTAGGTCCGGGCGAGCCCGTCGTCGAGCAGCACGGTGTCGAGCTCGGTCCACGCGCGGAGGTACGCGAGGCCGTCGACCGGCGCGATCCCGACGTCGACCCCGGCGAGCGCGGGGTACGCGGCGCGCCCGACCTCGGCGACCAGCGCCGCGAGCGCGTCGGCGTCGGTGACCGGGCCGGCGGGGAGGGCGATCGCGTCGCACGGGCACGGCGGCGCAGCGCACCCGAGGAGCCAGGCGGGGATCATCGCGCGAGTGTACCCTCGACCCGGGAGGTCCGATGCGGAGTGGATGGATGGTGGTCGGCTCGGTGATCGGCGGCGCGGTCGGGGCGGTGCTGTTCGGGGCGGTGCGCGCCGAGGCGGTGCCGAGCAGCTACGTCACCGCGACGTTCGTCGGGGTGACCGCGACCGCGCGGACCGGGGCGGAGGGGTTCGACGCGATGAACGACGACTGCGCGGCGCTGTTCACCCGCGCGCGGATCTGCCGGGACACCGAGCTGTTCGACTCGCGGGTGCTCGCGACCGAGGTCCACCGCGACAGCTTCGGCACGACCGCGGTGACGCCGTACGGGCTGACGATCCGGTCGAACTCGTCGAACGGCGGCTCGAACTGCTCGGTGACCAACACGTCGACGATGTTCGACGGCACGCTCGGCAACGGGCTCGAGCTCACCGCGGTCGGCAACCTGCGCGCGGTGTCGTGCGCGACCAGCCTGGTCACCGCGTGCTGCGCCCCGTGACGATGACGTCCGGATCCGGCGCACCGAGGCCCGGGGGGCTGGCTACGTCGGGAGGGTGAACCTCGACCCCGACACCTGCTACCAGGGCCTGCTGGCCCGCGACGCCCGGTTCGACGGCGTGTTCTACGTCGGCGTGTCCTCGACCGGGATCTACTGCCGCCCGGTGTGCCCGGCGCGGGTGCCCCGCCGCGATCGGTGCACGTTCTACGCCGATCCGGCGACCGCGGAGGCGGCCGGGTTCCGCGCGTGCCTGCGGTGCCGCCCGGAGCGCGCGCCCGGCAACGCCCCGGTCGACGCGGTGTCCCGGCTCGTCCGCCGCGCCGTCGCCCGGATCGAGTCCGGCGCGCTGAACGACGGGTCGCTCGACGCGCTCGCGGCGTCGCTCGGGGTGACCGCCCGCCACCTCCGCCGATCGTTCGAGGCCGAGCTCGGCACGTCCCCCACCCGGTACGCGGCGACCCGCCGGCTCGCGCTCGCCCGGCACCGGCTCGCCGACACCCGGCTGCCGATCGGCGACGTCGCGGCGGCGGCGGGGTTCGGCAGCGTCCGCCGGTTCCAGGACGCAGTCCGGACCGCGGTCGGTCGCTCGGCGTCGGACCTGCGTCGCGGCGCCGCGTCCGCCCCAGCCGAGCTCCGGGTCACCCTCGACACCCGCCCGCCGTTCGACGGCCCCGGCGCGTTCGCGTTCGTCGCGAGCCGGGCGATCCCGGGGGTCGAGGCCGTCACCGACGGGGTGTACCGCCGGACGGTCGCGTTCGGGGATCGGGTGGGGGTCGTCACCGTCGCGCTCGCCGGGCCGCGGCGGGTCACGGTCGGGCTGTCGCTCGCGGTCGCCCCGATGCTGCCGCAGGTGGTGGCGCGGGTCCGGCGGCTGCTCGACCTCGACGCGCACCCGGACGCGGTCGCGGCGGTGCTCGGGGCGGATCCGACGCTCCGCGACGCGGTGGCGCGGAACCCGGGGCTGCGGGTCCCCGGCGCGTTCGAGCCGTTCGAGCTCGCGATCCGGGCGATCCTCGGCCAGCAGGTGTCGGTGAAGGGGGCGACCACGCTCGCCGGGCGCCTGGTGGCGGCGTTCGGGACCCCGGTCGAGGTCGGCGACCCGGCGCTGACGGCGCTGTTCCCGTCGCCGCACCGCCTGGCGGAGGCCCCGATCGACGCGGTCCGGGCGATCGGGATGCCGGAGGCGCGCGCCCGCACGATCGTCGCGGTGGCGCGGGCGGTGGCGGACGAGCGGGTCGACCTCGGGCCGGGGGCGGACCCGGCGGAGGTGGCGGCGGCGCTGGTCGCGATCCCGGGGATCGGGCCGTGGACCGCCGAGTACGTCGCGATGCGCGGGCTCGGGTGGCCGGACGCGTTCCCGGCCGGAGACCTGGTGCTGCGCAAGGTGCTCGGGGTGACGCGGGACCGCGACGCGATCGCCCGGGCCGAGCCGTGGCGCCCGTGGCGGTCGTACGCGGTGCTGCACCTGTGGACGTCCGGCACCTGACCGGACCGACCGGACCGACCGACCGCGACCGAACCGACCGACCGCGACCGACCGACTCCGAGGGGGGACGAGATGGGGACGACGACGCCGACCGGGACCACCCAGCGGGTGACGACGACGC
>JBEBJW010001085.1:0-3136 GCA_040079715.1 Myxococcota bacterium
GCCGCGGCGCGGGACCTCGCGGCGGCCCACCCGGACGACCCGACCGCGCTCCGGATCGCGGGGCGAGTGCTCGCCGCGGCGGGGGCGGTCGACGAGGCGGCCCAGGTGTACGACCGGGCGATCACCCGGTACCCCGGCGACTGGCGAACCTGGGTCGGCCGCGCGACCGACGCCCCCGAAGACCGGCGCGCGCAGGCCTGGCGCGACGCGGTCGCCCACGGCGCGCCGCCGCGGTTCCTCGAGCGGGCGTGGCGGGTGATCCCGGTCGGGCTGTACTGGCTCGACGCCGCCGCGACCCGGGACGCGCGGTTCTCGGCGAACCTCGGGGCGTTCCTCGAGACGCGCGGCGACCCTGAGACCGCGGTCCTCGCGTACGAGCAGGCGTACCTGATCGATCCGACCGAGGTCCCGCACCCGGGGTACGCGCGGGTCCTGCTCGCGCTCGGGCGGAACGAGGAGGCGGCGCGGTTCGTGGCCCAGGCGCTCGCGGTCCGACCGGACGACGCCCGGCTCCTGTCGCAGCAGGCCGAGATCCTCGAGGCGCAGGGTCGGTTCGCCGACGCCTCCACGATCTGGCTCGAGGTCGGGGTGGCGCACCCGGTCGCGGTTGTGCGGGCGATGCGGGCGACCGAGCAGGCGGACGGAGCGGCGGCGGCGGTGCGGCTGGCGGACCGGCTGGCGTTGACCCGCCCGCTCGACGGGTCGGCGGTGCTCGAGCGGGCGCGGCTCCACCGCGATCTCGGCGAGTTCGGGGCGTGCGCGGTCGACGTGGAGCGATCCGGGACGCTCACCCACAAGCAGCTCGGCGCGCGGGCGCGGTCGCTCCTCGACGCGTGCAAGCGGTAGGAGGGCCGAGTGGTCAGCGTCCTCGCCACGGTGGTCGTGCTCGCGTTCGGGTGGATCCTGACCGCGATCTCCGCCCGGACCTTGCCGGCGGCCGAGGCCCGGTGGGTGACCGCGTCGTTCGTGATGCACGTCATCGCGTCGTTCATGACGGTGATCGTGTCGAATGTCGTGTACCACGGGATGGTCGACTTCGCGGGGTTCCAGCGCGCCGGAGAGCTGATCGCGTCGGCGATCCGACAGGATCCGTGGCAGGTGCTCCCGCGGGCGATCGCCCTGTTCTTCCACTCGGACACGGTGATCAACGTCCCGTTGAACTTCGAGGCGAAGGGCGGCGGGTCGACGGTGTCGATGTGGATCATCGCCACGTTCGGCAACCTGGTGTTCGCCGGGAGCTTCCAGGCGACCGCCACCGCGTGCGCGTTGTTCTCGTTCGCGGGGAAGGTCGCGGCGTACCGCACGTTGCGCCAGTACTTCGCGCCGCACGTCCGCCCGTGGGTCGGGGCGTCGATGCTGCTCGTGCCGTCGGTCGTGTACTGGACCTCGGGGCTGATCAAGGAGGGGATCGCGGTCGGCGGGCTCGGGTTCGCGCTGTCCGGCGCCCACGCGTTCCTGTTCGAGCGGCGCCCGCCGTCGGCGGTGATCGCGGTCGCAGGCGCGGTCCTGGTCGGGCTGATCAAGCCGTACGTGCTGATGCCGCTCGGGATCGGGTTCGGGGTGCTCATGTACGTCCGGGCAGCGACGGCCGGCGGGTCGAGCACGTTCCGGGTCCGCCCGATCTACCTCGTGCTGTCGATCGCGGTCGCCCTGACCGGGGTGCTGGTGGTCGGCCGCCTGTTCCCGCTGTTCGCGATCGAGAACCTCGGCGAAGCCGCGTCGAAGATGCAGTTCTACGGTCGGCGAGCGGCGGGCGGCTCGTTCTACCTGCTCGGCGATCCGTCGGAGTCGAGCGTGCTCGGTCAGCTCCGGTACGCGCCGATCGCGCTGTTCACCGCGTTCTTCCGGCCGACCCTGCTGGAGATCCGCAACCCGCTGCTCGCGATCAACGCGGTCGAGACCACCGCGCTGCTCGGGATGACCGTGTACCTGCTGGTGACCCAGGGGTGGCGGTGGATCCTTAGGTCGATCCTTTCGAATCCGGGGATGGCGTTCTGCGTCGCGTTCGCGGTCCCCCTCGCGCTCGGCGTCGGGCTCGTGTCGAACAACCTCGGCACGTTGTCGCGGTACAGGTGCCCGATGGTCCCGTACCAGGTGACGGTGCTGGCCGCGCTGTACGCCGGCGCCCACGCCCGAGCGGTGGTCCAGCGGGTTTCGCCGGTCCAGAGCACCCGGCCGGCCCGCGCCCCGTACCGGCTGCCCCCGGCCGGCGAGCGTCCGCGCCCCGATCGCGCGGCCGGGTCGGGCGGTGCTCCGAGCGGGGGCGCCCCGCCGTGGAGCTCGTCGTCGTGAGCGCGATCCCGGTCAGCGAGCGCTCGGGGTCGACGTCGCGGTCGATCCCGGTCCGGCGGTTCCACGCGCCCCCGCTCGACGGGCTGCGGGCGCTCGCGTTCCTGCTGGTGTTCCTGAGCCACGTCCCGGGCCTGTGGTTCTTCCCGGGCGGGTTCGGCGTGACGGTGTTCTTCTTCCTGTCGGGGTACCTGATCACCACCCTGCTGCGGATCGAACACGAACAGACCGGCGGGATCGACATCGCGCGGTTCTTCGGCCGGCGGTTCCTGCGGATCCTGCCGCCGTACTTCCTGACCCTGGCCGTGGTGTGGGGGGCGGCGGCGCTCGGGGCGTTTCCGCGTTCCGACTGGCAGCTCGAGCCGCTGTGGTGGCAGGCGCTGTTCGCGACGAATTACCGGCTGGTCGCGGTCGGCGCGGACGGGATGGTCCCCGGCACCGAGGTGTACTGGTCGCTCGCGGTCGAGGAGCACTTCTATCTGCTGTTCCCGTGGGTCGCGGTCGGACTGTTCGCGATCCGGTCCGGTCCGGTCCGCGGCTGGACGCTGCTGGCGGGCTGCGCGGCGGTGCTCGCCTGGCGGATCGCGCTGTTCACCGTGCTCGATCCCGGCGACGCCGATCGGCTGACCTACGCGACCGACACCCGGATCGACTCGATCCTGTTCGGGTGCGCGCTCGCGCTCGGGCGGAACCCGGTGCTCGACCCGCCGATCGGGTGGGCGACGCGGCGACCGGCGTGGGTGCTCGCCGCGTTCGGGGCGGCGATCGTCGCGACCCTGGTCCCACGGGACCCGCTGTTCCGCGAGACGATCCGGTACAGCCTGCAGGGACTGTTGCTGATCCCGGT
>JBEBJW010001086.1:0-3136 GCA_040079715.1 Myxococcota bacterium
GGGTTCAAGGCCTTCATGTGCGAGACGGGGATCGACGACTTCACGCGCGCCGACGAGGAGACGCTGGCGGCGGGCATGACCCGCGCGGCCCGCCTCGGCGAGCACCGCCGCCCGGAACGCCCCGCCCGCGTCCGGGAACGCCTCCCACGGGTTCTCGCCGTCGAGGGCGATCAGCAGCACCCCGTCGCCGGCCCGGCGGATCGCCTCCGCCACGAGGTCGGCCGCCGCGGCCTCGGCCGGCATCGACGCATACCGGAACCCGATCCGGTCCGACAGCTCGGTGTCGCGGAACCAGCCCACCACGCCGTGACCGAGGTCCCATGGCCCGCTCGCGCCGACCGGACCGGTCCGGGCGCTCCGGTCGAGCACGCCGCGATCGGTCGCCAGCCACCGGAACCCGGCCTCGCCAGCGAGCGCGACCACCTCGGGCGACACCGAGCCCTCCGACGGCCACAGCCCGATCGGCGCCGCGCCCGTCAGCGCCCCGACCCGCGCGCGGGCCTCCCGGAGCTGGCGACGGGCGTCGTCGGGCCAGGCGAACGCCACGTCGTCCGGCAGCTCGGGCATCGCGCGGCGGGCGGCGCGGGCGTCGACCAGCAGCGGCAGGATCGGGTGGTAGTACGGCGTGGTCGACACCGTCGGGCCGTCGGTCGCGGCCACGGCGCGGACCCACCCCGGGATCGACGCGACGATCGCGTCGTGCGCGGCGAGCACCGCGCGCTTGTCGTCCTCGCCGAACCCCCTGCCCTTCGCGATCGCCGCCCGGAGCGCCGGGAAGTCGCGGATCGCGGTCGCACCGAACCACGCGAGGGTCGCCCAGACCTGCACGTCGCGCCGCTCGCCGACCGTGAGCGCGGCGCCGGCGTCGATCCGGGCCCGGAGCGCCGCGTACGCCGGGTGGCGATCGGTCATCGCGCGGTGGCCGGACGGGAGCGCCGCGATTCGCTGCGGCTCGACCGCGTCCGCCGGCGCCCGGGTGGCGTCGAGGTGGTCGTCGGTCGCGCCGGCCGCGTACCCGTCGAGCTGATCGAGCAGCGACGGCACCACGTTCACCGTCCACGGGATCGCGCGCTCGGCCGTCTCGACCAGCAGATCGCGGTACCCGCGGAGGGCGTGCAGGCGCACCCACGGCATGCGCGGGCGCCCCGTGACGGGATCGCGGTAGTCCGGCTGGTGAAGGTGCCACAGCACGGCCATTCGTGGAGCCACCCGACCTCCCGGGCCGATGGTACCGTTCCGGTCGGGCGCGCGATCCGTTACTGTGTGGCGCGACGATGCAGCTGTCCCTGATCGACCGGTATTGTGCCTCTCCCCACGCCGCTCCGGTGACCGCGGCGGCCGCGGATCCGCAGTCCGGCGCAGCGATCACCGCGGACGCGTGGGGCACGGTCGCGATCACGCGGCCCGGAGAGGTCTATCCGGGGATCCTGTTCGACATGGGCTCGCCGGTCCACGGCGCGGTCGCGGTGTGCGCCGGGGGCGCGCTGGTCGCGGTGGGAGACGATCAGGGCACGATCGCCGTGTACAAGACCTGGGACGGGTCGTGCGTGTTCGAGGACACGAAGGAGGGGCCGGCCGGCGCGCAGCGGGCGATGCGCGCCGTCGCGTTCAACCCCCAGGCCACGATCATCGCCACCCTGTCGGTCGACGGGATCGTCCGGATCTTCGACATCCAGCGGTGGGAGCGGCTCGCGAACTACCAGGGCTACTCGGGCGAGTCGATCGAGTTCAACGATCGCGGCGACCGGCTGCTGGTGATCGACACGCTCGGCCAGCCGAAGCTGCTCGACCTGATGTCGCAGGAGCAGCTCGACCTCGAGATGGTGCCCGGCGGCGTGCGCGCGGCCCGGTTCACCCCCGACAGCCGGCACCTGGTCGCGATCGGGCAGGCCGGGATCACGCTGATCGGGCTCGCCGACGGGCGGATCAAGAACAGCTTCTCGGCGCGGGGCAGCTCGGGGATGCTGGCGCTGGTGGTGTCGCCGAAGGGCGATCAGATCGGCGCCGTCACCGGGCGGTCGGTGCACACGTTCTCGCTCCCCGAGCTCCACCCGATCAGCTCGGAGAAGCACGGCGCGCCCGAGCCGACCACCGCCGCGACCTGGGACTGGCGCGGGGTGTCGATCGGCGGCAAGGACGGCCTGATGCACCGCCCGGGCGCGAAGGCGTCGCTCGAGGCGGTGGTGTGCTGCACCGGGTTCGGCGAGCACCGGGTCGCGGTCCACGCGGATCGGGTGGCGGTGTGGACGGCGAACCGCCAGAAGCGGCCGTTCCACGCGAAGAAGCGGTTCGTCGAGGTGAAGATCGACCGCGAGGGGCGGCTGCTGATCGCGCTGCCGGACGACGGGAGCGGGGTCCAGGTGTACGAGGCGCGCACCGGCCGCCACCTGTTCGACGCCGGGCCGGACACGGCGGACACGCCGAAGATGGAGGTCGGCGGGTCGATCGTCGCCTGCATGCTGTCGCGGGGCGGCCTGCGGTGGTACGACCTGCGCCAGAACAACGTGTTCGAGCTGCCGTGGGTCACGACGTTCGCGCTGTCGGGCTCGGGGACGTGGCTCGCGGTGGTGACGCCGAAGGGCCAGGTGCGGGTGATCGACCCCGCGACCGGCAAGGACGCGATCCCGAAGCCGGAGCGGCCGGCCGAGATCCCGATCCGGCTCGTGTCGTTCGTGAACCGGCGGCCGGACATGCTGGTGCTCGACGCCGACGGCGTGCTCGGCGTGTACGACCTGCAGGACAGCGTGAAGAGCAACGCGGTCGCCACCGGCCGGGACGTGCTGAACCTGAACGTCGACGTGGACCGGCTGTGGGGGATCACCGGCGGCAAGTTCGCGGCGATCCGGTTCCAGGTGCCGGAGACCCAGACGGCGACGGTGATCTACGTCGATCTCCACGCGTGCGAGGTGGTGAGCGAGGTCCCGGACCTGCTGCCGTACGCGTGGGTCGACCCGGAGACGGGCGACATCCTCCAGCCGGCGCGGGGGGCGGCGATCCTCGAGCTCGACCTGCGCGGGGCGGAGAAGCGGGTGCTGCGGGCGCTGCCCGAGGGCGAGTGGATCGCGTTCAACGACAAGGAGATCCTCGACGCGAGCGAGGGCGTCCCGCGCTGACCGGCGCCGGGCCGTGTCACGCG
>JBEBJW010001087.1:0-3136 GCA_040079715.1 Myxococcota bacterium
TACCGGAATGCAACGCTCGCGAGCGAGCGGTCCCGTGCGATGAGGACGAGGACGAGGCGGGGTGGGATCGGACGAACGAAGCCGGGGCGCTGCGGCGGTCGCGCGGCTGGACGTCTCGGCCGTGGACCGGGCACGGGTCCCACCGACCGCGGCGGCTACGGTTGGTCGAACGTCGGCCCGAGCGCGGCGCGGAGCTCGGCTGCCACCTGGTCGACCGCCGCTGGCAGCGTCAGGTTCGTGACCGTGGTGGGCAGCGGGTCGTGGAGGAACCGCGGGTCGCCCGGGCGGTCTTCGGCGGTGCGGAAGAACCGACGCTCCGGGGTGAACTGCCACTCGTACAGGTCGGTCAACGCAGTGCCGCGCTCGGTGACCCGCGGCACCCGGCCGACGTACGCGCGGGCGGACCGGTCGCACCCGGCCTCGGCCCCGGCGGGCACCCGCCAGGCGGCGACCTTGCCGAACACGCTGACGTCCCGCTTCCGCAGGTAGGTCTGGTCCCAGAAGATCACGTCGCTGTCGTACCACGCGGCGCCGGTGACGAGCCCGTCCTCGTTCCGGTCGACCGCCAGGAAGTTCTGGCGGGTGTCGTCGGCGGTGGCGACCACGCCGAGCTCGGTGAGGCGGTCGTCGAGCACCGAGTCGACCGCGTCCTCGTACGGCACGCCGAACGCCTCGACCCGCGCGAGCGCCCGCCGTCCGACCTCGGTCCCGACGAAGTCGGACACGGCGTCCTCCGGCGAGAACGTCGACTGCTGCTCGCTGAACAGGTGCTCTGGCGGGTGGTAGTACCAGCTCATCACCTCGTGCCACAACAGCCGCTCGTACGCCGCGCGCTGCGCCAACCTGAGGAGGTCCTCGGCGGACAGCGGGTGGGTCGCGCGGCGGATCACCAGCCGCACGCCGCCGCCCTCGGGGGCGAACTCGACCGTGCCGCCGTCGCGGGTCCGGTCGAACAGGAGCGCGAGGTGGGCGGTCCAGTCGGCGCCGGCGCGGAGGTGGGTGCTGTCGATGAACCCGGCGTCGCAGGTGTAGACCTGACCGTTGACCTCATCGGAGGACGGCACGCCGTACGAGTGGTGACCGAGCGCGGCCGGCGGTAGGAGCTGCTCGATCTGGAACCCCGGCACCCCGGACCGCAGCCCGACCCCGAACTGGCACAGGCACGGACGCGCGCGGCGCTCGGGATCGTCCAGGAGGTTCGCCTGCTGCGCGGCGCGGGGGAACCTGAGCTCCGGATCGGCGGCCCGGGCGGTGGAGGCGACGGCGAACGCGACACCGAGCACGGCGAACCCCATGAACGCGCACCTCTGAGGTCCGACCGGACCCGGGGGTGACGTATGTCGGGTCTCGACGGGGTGGACGGTGGGTTCCGGCTGCGCAGCGATCTCCGGTCCGGGGTCGACGGGCGGTGGTCGCCCGTTGGCCACACGACCTCGATGGCGACGGTGTCGGTCCTGCGGTGCCCGGGTGCGGTCACCGTGGGCGCACCGCGAACCGCCCCAGCCCGACCACCGCGGCGAGCGCGATCGCCGCGTTCACCCCGGCGAGGGTGGTCGCGAGCACGCCCTGGTGCTCGGCCGCCGAGGCGCCCATCGCCGCGTACAGCGCCGACGTCGGCACGATCGCCGCCGCGGACGCCGCCAGGTACCGGCGCACCGGCATCGCCAGCAGGCCGCAGGCGAGCGACACGCCCTCGCACGGGATCACCGGGCAGACCCGCCCGAGGATCACCAGCGGGACGCCGTGGGTCTCGATCAGGCCGACGACCCGCCCGGCGCCCGGGCGGCCGAGGACGTAGTCTGCGCCGAGCCGGCGAGCGACCGCGTAGCCGAGCGCGACCCCGAGCAGGCCGCCGAGGCTGCCGAGCACAGCACCGAGCGGGCCGCCGAACAGCGCGCCGGCGAGGGTGACGAGCCCGAGCCGGGGCACCCACACCAGCGGCAGGACCGCGGCGGCGGACAGGTACGCGAGCGGTCCCCACACCCCGGCGGCGGCGACGACCCCCCGCAGCGCGTCGATCGACCACCCGGCGCGGGTCGCGGACACCACGCCGATCGCCGCGAACCCCAGGCCGGCGGCGAGGACCCCGAACCGGAGGGCGGCGGAGCGGTCGGCGGTCACGGCACCCCTCGAACAGCGGCGAGGATAACGCGGCGATGACCTCGGAGGTCATGGCCCCGACGACCCCACCGGGGGACAGGAGGCCAGGAGGACCGATGATCGACCGCGACGTGCACCTGAGCGACGGAACCCTGCGGGTGCGGATCGACGGGGAGGGGCCCCCGATCGTGTTCGCACACGGGGCGCTCGCCAACGGGCGGCTGTGGGACGGGGTCGTCGAGCGGCTCCGGTCCCGGTTCACCTGCGTCGTGCCCGAGCTGCCGCTCGGGAGCCACACCGTCCCGCTGCCTCCGGGCGCGGACCGGACGCCGGCCGGCCAGGCGCGGCGGATCGCGGAGCTGCTGGTCGCGCTCGACCTGCGGGACGTCACGCTCGTCGGCAACGACAGCGGCGGGGCCGTGTCCCAGCTCGTCGCCGCGGACCACGCGGGCCCCGTCGGCCGCGGGCGGCTCGGGCGGCTGGTGCTGACGAACTGCGACGCGCTCGAGGTGTTCCCGCCGCGCGCGTTCGCGTACCTGACCTGGCTGGTCCGGTCCGACGTCGCGATGGGGCTGGTGGGCGCGTCGATGCGGCGGTTCCCGGCCCTCGCCCGGCTCCCGAACGCGTACGGCTGGCTGTCGACCACCCGGATCGACGACGCGCTGCTCCGGTCGTGGCTCGCGCCGATGGCCGACGCCGCGATCCGCCGGGACGTCGCCGGGTTCTTCGCCGGGGCGAACGCCGGGGTGACCACCCGCGCGGCCGAGGCGCTGCGCGGCTCGGACGTCCCGGTGCGGCTCGTGTGGGGCCAGGCCGACCCGTTCTTCACCCCGGCGCTCGGGGAGCGGCTCGCGGGCGTGATCGGACACGCCACGCTCGTCCCCGTGCCCGACGCGGCGTGCTACGTCCCGCTCGACGCGCCGGACGCGGTCGCGCGCGAGGTCGAGGCGTTCGCGACGGCGGGCGCGCTCCGCACCACCGCATGATCCCCGGGTCGGGGGCGAGTTCGGCGTCGGGCACGGGGACGAGCGTGGCG